>JANPGW010000275.1:0-11273 GCA_031424115.1 Saprospiraceae bacterium
AGGATAAAAATATCTTGAGAGGAAGCGCCTTTGAAAGCCGCACCATTGGCAACCCGCACCGTTTTGGCGCGTGAGTCAGTGACAAGAAAAACCTCCACTTTCATTTTAGGACGAAAAAGCGCATTGGATTTTTCAGTCAAAGTCACATCAAATGTCACGACATTGTTGGATACTGAGGGGTAGATATTCACGAGCGAACCGCGCACAGTTGTCTCATTTATTTTCACCACTACAGGCATACCAATGCGCAATTGGGTCGCATAATTGTCTGATATTGAACCAATTATCTTAAAACTACCCAAATCAGCCAATCGCGCAATGACTTCTCCCTCATTAACTTTCAAACCAATATTTTTATTGACGTAGGTTAAAACACCCGCTCGATTGGTGAGAATATCCGCTTGTTGCAATTTGCGCTCAAATTCTTTTAACTCCTTTTCTTGAATGGAAGCCGAAATTTCGGTTTCACGAATACTGCTTTGCATAATCGCTTGGCGGGTGCGGATGTCATTTTCCAATTGGCGTTTTTCAAGCTGAGCGATGTGTAGGTCATTGTCTATTTTCTCAATCGTTTCACGCGTGCCGCCACCCGCTTTAAAAAGGCGTTTGGCATTTTCAATATCCGCTTGTAAGGCGTTGATGCGGAAGGCTTTGATGGAGTCATTGATTTTAAGGTCGTAAAAACTCTTATCCAAATCCAATTTCAATTTGACGATGTTGTTGCGTTTGAGGTCGAGTTGGTCACGTTGTTTTTCAAAATTGAGTCGAGTGAATTCTTTATCGAGTTCCAGTATTTTTTCACCTATTTTCACGGTGCTGCCTTCGTTCAGATACACATTTTGAATGATAGCAGTAATCGGGCTCGTAATGATTTGCTCAAATTCAGGCTGTACTTCGCCCGAAGCAGTAAGTGTGTTTTCAATTGAGCCTATTTCAGCGATGGCAGTCCGAATATCCTTCTGCTTTACGGACGTTTGAAGTCCCCCCCTCAGTATAAACACACTTGCGGCAATGGCAACTGCCGTCAAGACTATCCATAAGATGTTTTTATTTCTCCTTTTCTGAATTTCGGTATTGGAAATTTCTCTGTCCATTTTCGTTCGCTTTTTTATATTTCTCCTATAAATGTTCCAATACACGTGCCAACTCATAACTAATTGTTAATCAATTAGTTATGTCATTTTGTAAAGACACAAAGTGTTCAAAATCGGACACTTTGTTCGGTATTGAAAACAATATAAAATCGTGTTTTGCTACCCCTCAGTATCCATGTAATATTTTATACTTGCGCTGATGGACACATCCAACCCAAAGCAATTTGATAAATTTAGCCCATAAAAACTTGTCATTTTTAAGATAAGAATTAGTTTTGATGTCTCATTAAATTTTTAAAATGTATTAAAATGAAAAATTTTATCCCAGCATTCCTTTATACTGGTCTATTCATTATTTTATCTTGCAATACGCCCACCAATAAGCCTAAAGAAAAAACTACAGCTGCGGGAACTACTACAGTGCCCGATGCCAAATGGTGGAAAGAAGCCGTTGTCTATCAAATCTACCCGCGCAGTTTTAAAGACAGTGATGGCGACGGAGTGGGTGACTTGAAAGGTATTATTTCCAAATTGGATTATGTCAAAAGCCTCGGCATTGATATGGTCTGGCTCAATCCGGTCTATTCTTCGCCCAATAAAGACAATGGGTATGATATTTCAGATTATCAAAATATCATGAAAGAGTTTGGGACAATGGACGATTTTGACGTGTTGCTCAAAGGCTTTCATGATAGAAATATTAAAGTGTTCATGGACATGGTGCTCAACCATTGCAGCGAGGAACATGCTTGGTTCAAATCCGCCCGCAGTTCTCGGGAAAGTCCGTATTATAATTATTTTCATTGGTGGCCCGCCGAAAAAGGTAAACCACCTTATCGCTGGAGCATTTTTGATGAAAAAGGCGATGCTTGGGAATATAATAAAGCCACAAATTCCTATTATTTGCATTATTTCGCGGATGCGCAACCTGATTTGAATTGGGAAAATCCCCAATTGCGGCAAGAGATTTATAAAATGATGCGCTATTGGTTGGACAAAGGCGTTGACGGTTTCCGCTTAGATGCCATTGCTTTTTGCTCAAAAGATACCACTTTACCTCCTTTGCCCAAGGAATATGACGGCAATTGGGGCTTATATTACGCCAGCGGGCCTCATTTGCACGATTATATGCAGGAAATGAACCGCGAAGTGTTCAGTAAAAAAGATATTGCCACCGTTGCAGAAGCGATGGGGGATGTGGAACGCGTGATGAAATTCGTTGACCCCGCGCGTAAAGAGTTGAATATGGCTTATTATTTTGAAGCAATCGACTTCGGTTATTTGCCTAAAGAATACAAAATGCCCGACCCGAAAGGATATGATTTTGTGGCTTGGAAAAAGATTTACGCCAAATGGACGGATGCTTTCGCCCAAAAAGGGTGGGGGACGATGTATTTGGCGAACCACGATCAACCGCGCATGTTGACACGTTGGGGCAATGACAGCCCCGAGTTTAGAGATGTATCTTCCAAAATGTTGACCACATTTATTATGAGTATGCGTGGCACGCCATACTATTATTACGGCGACGAAATAGGCATGAATAATATCAAATTTGATAAAGTTGAGGAATATAATGACATTGAATTGCTCACCAATTATGCCCAAGTAAAAGCCAAAGGCGGTGATTTAAAACGGTTTTTGGAAGGTATGAAAATATCGTCTCGCGATAACGGGCGTACGCCTATGCAATGGGACACTACCACCAATGCCGGTTTTTCGTTGGGCAAACCGTGGTTGAAAGTGAATGCGAATTACGTAACGGTGAATGTTGCGAATCAAGAAACGGATCCGAATTCAATATTGAATTATTTTAGAAAAATGGTTCAATTACGCAAAACTGAACCGGCTTTGATATATGGCGATTGGCATTTGATTGATATTAACAACCCCTCAGTATTCGCTTATTCAAGGGAATTGAATGGTAAAAAACTATTGGTTTTGCTAAATTTTAAAGCTGTAACTGCTGCGGTTGACACCAAAGGCTTGGACTTGAGCAAGGCAAAGGTTTTAATCAGCAATCAAACCACCCCCTCAGTATCGAGTGCTCAAGGAATCTCTTTGAAACCGTATGAAGCGATGATTTTAACATTGTAATAAGGCATACCGCCACAATAGCCCATATACAATTGCTTATCGGGCTAATTCTTTAGGGAATTAGCCCGATTGTATCCTATTTTTTTAGCACTTTTAAGGAAGCCTTTCAAAAAAAAAAACTAAACCACCGATTTAGATTTTTCCAATATTTTACCAACAAAACCTTTGAAAACCTCAATTTCATCAAGATTAATCCCTTCTAATAAATGTGTTTCAAAAATATCCATTGCTGAATTACATTGCTCCAACATGTCTTTGCCTTTGTCCGTCAAACTGATACGCAAAATACGTTTGTGATTGGGATCAGTCGTTTTCTCCAACAATTCTTTGCGCTGCAAGGTCGTCACCACTTCATTCATAGACTGCGGCGTCATCAAAAAACGCCTTGACAGTTGAGCTGATGATAAATCGGCTTTGTTATCACCTACAAAACTGAGAACCGTAAATTGTGAAGGGGTAATGTCATAAGCGCTTAATATTTTCGACATACGGGAAGTCACTTCCGTTTCCATTCTCTTTATTAAATATATGGTTCTTGCCGGCATACGTTATTATTTTTGACAAAAGTAGAAAAAAACTACCTTGAATCAAGAAGGCCACCTTATATTTGTTTTATTGTAAGGCAACCTTACATTATATTTTAGTTGGTTGCATTTGAGAAATATTTAACTTTGACTGTTCTTCATCATTTTTCAATAAGCAGATTCTATTGAAAAACATTTTAACACCTCTTTTAATGTCAAAAACAATCAAAATGAAAAACAGTGCTCTTCTTTTTTTTGTCTTTTTATCTGTATCGCTCTTTAGTCAGCCCATGAGACGCGATACCGGCATCCTCAACGGAGCAGCTTATGAAATCCAAATACCTGAAAATTGGAATAAAAAGCTCGTTATGTACGCACATGGTTACGAGATGCCCTCTACACCCCGCAATACACTGGGTAAAAATCCTATATTAGATGTTTTTTTGCTAAAAGGTTTTGCAGTAGCGCGTTCTTCTTACAGCCGAACCGGTTGGGCTTTGCCTGAAGGGGTGGATGATACTGAGGGTTTGCGTAAATTCTTTATTAAAAAATATGGCAAGCCGGATTCTACTTTTGTGACCGGTCATTCCATGGGAGGGGGCATCACCATCGCTACTATCGAAAAGTTTCCACAAATGTATTGTGGCGGCTTGGCACTTTGCCCCTTGTCAAGTCGAGCCTATGAGCTAACCAAAAGAGCATTTGATTCTTATGTCACTTTCAATGCTCTTTTCCCGGGTCTACTGCCGTCCGCGGCGGAGGTAATGAGCGGTAAAGCACCGGCTGTTTTTACGGGTGATTTTCAAGAAAAAATCAAACAAGCTTATGACATCGTTGGAAAAATTAAATATAAAGATGATATACTCGCCGAATTTGCTAAACACAATGAGTTAAAATTGCAAGATTTACCTTTCAATCTCATGTTTTTAGATGGCGTTTTAAGGGATTTAGCGACTCAATCGGGTGGCAATCCGTTCGACAATACGAACACTTTTTATTCCGGCTTTCCCGATGATTGGGAAATTAACAAAAAAGTTGAGCGGGTAGCAGCAACGGCTTCTAATCAAAGATTGACCACTTATGACCGCACCGGCATTATTGACAAACCGTTGCTGATGATGCATACCACTTACGACCAACTCATACCCCCTCAGTATGGTATTGTCAATTATGATAATCTGGTGCATGCCAAGCGCAAAGAACAGAATCTAAAAACGTTTTTCACCAACGGGCAAGGGCATTGTGCTTTCACACCGGAGCAAACAGCAACGGCTTTTGACGCGCTGCGCTCTTGGGCAAAATCGGGTAAAAAACCAACGGACGTAGCATTACCTTCTCCGGCAATGGCTCAAAAAGATACACTTTGCTATGAATTGCGTATTTACTGGACAGCACCCGGCAAATTGAATGATTTAATGAAACGTTTTCGCAATCATACAACCAAAATTTTTGAGAGCCATGGCATGACTAATGTGGGATATTGGACGCCTTTGGATAATCCCGATGGGAAGTTGTATTATATCCTTTCTTACCCCAATCGCACAGCGAGGGATGCCTCTTGGAAGGCTTTCAGTTCAGATACCCTTTGGCAACGCGTGGCGCGCGAAAGTGAAGTGAATGGTAAAATCGTCACAAAAGTGGAAAGTGTTTTCTTAAAAACTACCGATTTTTCACCAAATGATATCTCATCCAGCAATGGTGGTGTTTGGGAGTTTCGGATTTATCATACTACGCCCAATAATTTAGACAATTTGTTGGAACGTTTCAGGAGTTTTACGGTCAAACGATTTGGCGAATATGGCATGGGTAATAAATTTTATTGGACACCTACCGATGCCGACCAAGGGGCAGATAATACACTTTATTACTTCTTGACCCATCCTTCTGAAGACGCGGCGAAAGAAGCGTTCACTAAATTTCGCAACGATCCTGAATGGATAGCCGTTCGCAAAGCCTCAGAAGTGAAAGGCGGTGGTTCTTTGACAACTAAAGTAGAGTCCATTTTCATGTATCCAACGGATTTTTCTAAGCTAAAATGACCCCGACCTTGAGGACTCAGGTTGGATTATACCCCTCAGTAGATATTCACTTTTTTATAAAACAACAAGGAAAATGAAATTAAATCCGCCTTTTCGCGCCGACCACGTTGGTAGCCTTTTGAGAACTCAAAGATTAAAAGAAAATCGCCTAAGCTGGAAACGGGGAGAAATATCCGCTGAAACTCTTCGCGCCATTGAAAATCAAGAAATTACTGAAACCGTAAAGCGTTTGGAAGCGACCGGAATGCAAGCCATTACAGATGGTGAATTCCGCCGTGATTATTTCCATTTAGATTTTTTACAACAATTGGAAGGGGTGACCGTCACGGGTGGTATTGATGCCAATCCAAACGCCAAAGCAGCCGAAGATGGCTTTACACCGCCGAAGTTGAGCGTAACGGGTAAGTTAAAACACGTCCGCAATATTCAAGTAGATGATTTTAATTTTTTGAAATCAATCACTACTCAAACCCCTAAAGTCTCCATTCCATCACCCACAATGGTGCATTTTAGAGGTGGTCGTAAATCGATTGCTATTGATGCTTATCCGGACATGGACGAGTTTTTTGAAGATTTAGCGGCTTGTTATCGAGCCGAAATTGCGGCTTTATATGCGGCTGGTTGTCGTTACATTCAGTTGGATGATACCAACTTGGCATATCTGTGCGACCCTAAAATGCGCGCTGCTGCCCAGGAGCGTGGTGAAGACCCCAATGAATTGCCGCGTACTTATGCGGCTTTGATTAATTCAGTTATCGACAATCGTCCCGCTGATTTAACGGTGGGCATACACTTGTGTCGGGGCAATTATCGCTCAACGTGGTTTGCCGAAGGCGGTTATGAGCCTGTGGCAGAAATATTATTCAACACAATAAACATTGATGCGTACTTTTTAGAATATGATGACGAACGCTCAGGCGATTTTGCACCATTGCGCTTTGTTCCAAAGAATAAAGTAGTCGTTTTGGGCATTATGTCTTCTAAAATAGGCGATTTAGAATCCGTTGGATTTTTAACTAAAAGAATTAAAGAAGCTGCCAAATACATGCCGTTGGAAAATATGTGCGTCAGTCCTCAATGCGGTTTTTCAAGTACCCACCACGGCAATGCTTTAACGCATGCCCAACAATGGAAAAAATTTGAACGTCTTGTCAAAACGGCTCAAACGATTTGGGGCGATTAAAAAAGTATTTATCAATAACAATTACTCTACTATTATGAAAAATTTTATAAAATCATTTTTAATTTTAGCCACCCTTACCTTCTCACATGACGCCTATAACCAAACCGTACCTTTTGTTTCAGTGAAAAATAAAGGCGGACAGACTTTAGGCTATTCCCCAAAATCAGGTGTTAAGATTTTGACCGTTAACGGTTTATCATTTAAAGATTTAAATAAAAACGGTAAATTAGATAAGTATGAAGATTGGCGTTTGCCGTATGATGTGCGCGCAAAAGATTTGGCTACAAAATTATCTATCGAGCAAATAGCCGGTTTGATGTTGTATAGCCGCCACCAATCTCTTCCCGCTCGACCGGGCGGCTATTTTGGTGGTACATACAATGGTAAACCTTTTCCTGCCAGTGGTGCAAAGCCCGAAGACTTATCAGACCAACAAAAAGAATTTTTATCAAAAGACAATCTCAGGCATGTTCTTGTCACCACTGTGCAATCGCCTGAGGTAGCTGCTGTGTGGAACAACAACGTGCAAGCTCTTTGCGAAGGTATCGGCTTGGGTATTCCGGCAAATAACAGTTCAGACCCTCGGCATGGCACGGTATCCACTATGGAATTTAACGCCGGAGCAGGTGGGCGCATCTCTATGTGGCCCGCTTCACTCGGTATGGCGGCTACTTTCGACCCTTCATTGGTGGCGCGTTTTGGTCAAATTGCTGCTACTGAATATCGGGCATTGGGTATTGCAACAGCCCTTTCACCACAGGTAGATATTGCCACCGACCCTCGGTGGAATCGTGTGAGTGGCACTTTTGGGGAAAATCCACAATTGTCAGCAGCCATGGCGCAAGCATATTGTGATGGTTTTCAAACTTCAACGGGAAGTCAAGAGACTAAAGATGGTTGGGGTTACGGCAGCGTTAATGCTATGGTCAAGCATTGGCCCGGTGGCGGTTCAGGTGAGGCAGGGCGCGATGCCCATTTTGGATTTGGCAAATTTGCGGTTTATCCGGGTGGTAAATTTACAACCCATTTTATCCCTTTTACCGAAGGAGCATTCAAATTGAAAGGCAAAACCAAAATGGCGTCAGCTATTATGCCTTATTACACTATTTCGTGGGGTCAAGATACCCTAAACAAGGAAAATGTAGGCAATTCTTACAATAAATACATCATAACCGATCTTTTGCGTAAAAAATACAAATTTGACGGTGTAGCGTGTACCGACTGGGGTATCACCGGCGATAAAACCCAGATGGACAACTTTACAGGCGGCAAACCGCATGGCGTTGAACAATTGACCATTGCGCAACGGCATTATAAAGTATTAATGGCAGGAGTTGACCAATTTGGAGGCAATAATGTAGCCGCTCCTATCATTGAAGCATACGCCATGGGTGTAAAAGAACATGGTGAAAAATGGATGCGGGCGCGGATGGAACAATCAGCCGTGCGTTTGTTGAAAAATATCTTCCGGGTAGGTCTATTTGAAAATCCTTATTTAGATGTTGAAAATACTAAAAGTACAGTCGGAAAACCTGAATTTATGCAAGCAGGTTTTGAAGCTCAGCTTAAATCAATCGTTTTATTGAAAAATAAAAAACAAGCTTTGCCTTTAAAAACAGGAAAGACCGTCTATATTCCTAAAAAATTCACGCCCGCAGGGAGGAATTTTCTAGGTGAAACCACACCTGAAAAATTAGATTATCCAGTCAATGTCAATATTGTCAAAAAATATTTCAATATAACAGATAATCCTGACGAAGCCGATTATGCTTTGGTTTTTATCAACAATCCCAATACAGGGAACGGCTACGATTCAACCGATATTCGCAAAGGCGGTACGGGTTATGTACCGATTAGCTTACAATATGGCGAATATACCGCTACTGAAGCCCGTGAAACAAGTATTGCCGGAGGAGATCCAATGGAAAAATTCACCAACCGCAGCCACAAAGGCAAAACAGTGAAAGCCAGTAATATCACCGATTTGACAATGGTAACAGAAACGTATCAAAAAATGAAAGGGAAACCTGTCATCGTTTCCATTACCATGGAAAATCCAATGGTTTTCAGTGAGTTTGAAAAGCAAGCCGATGCCATTTTGGTTAACTTCCATGTTCAAGACCAAGCTGTACTGGAGATTGTATCCGGTAAAACAGAGCCCTCAGGTTTGTTGCCCTTGCAGATGCCGGCAGATATGAATATCGTAGAAAAACAAGCTGAAGATGTACCGCAGGACATGAAATGTCATACGGATACTGAGGGGGGTGTTTACGATTTCGGTTTTGGTCTTAATTGGAAAGGAGTTATAAAAGATACACGAACAGCAAAATATAAAAAGTGAAAAAGCATAATTTCAGCCCGGGCCCCGCTATGATCCCCCCTTCAGTATTGGAGGAGGCGGCTCAAAGTTTGATTGAGTATAAAAAAACCGGCATGTCACTGGCTGAGATAAGCCACCGAGCACCCACATTTTTAGGTATTATTGAAGAAGCCACTGATTTAATCAAACAACTCTATGGCTTAGCCAATGATTTCGAGGTAATTTGGGTGCCGGGTGGTGCTTCTTCGCAATTAGCGATTGCCCCCATGAATTTGGTAAATCCTCGTCAAAGTATGGCGATTGTTGACACAGGTTATTGGGCAACAAAAGCTATCAAAGCAGCTTCTGAAATCTGTAAAGTCCATGTTTTAGGTTCTTCAAAAGAGACGAATTATGATAGAATTCCAAAAGATTGGACTTTGCCAAAGGGTACACAATACCTTCACGTTGTATCCAATGAAACAATTGATGGAACGCAATATCATGAATATCCAAATGTAAAAGTGCCGTTGGTGGCGGATATGACGTCCGATTTTCTCTCACGTCCTTTGCCGCTTGAAAGATTCGGAATCATCTTCGCATCGGCGCAAAAGAACTTCGGTTTGGCGGGTGTGACCTGCGTAGTAATCCGCAAAGATATGTTGGAACGCCAAGTGAAACGCACGATTCCCTCTATTTTTAACTATAAAACACACGTTTCAACGCAATCGCTTTATCATACCTGTCCGACTTTCCCAATTTATGTCTCCATGCTAACCTTAGGTTGGACGCTCGCACAAGGTGGTTTGGGTGAAATTCAAAAGCGCAATGCTGAAAAAGCCGCTCTTTTATATCATGAAGTGGATAGAAATTCCCTTTTCAAAGGCAGCGTAGTGAAAGAAGATAGGTCAGTGATGAACGTTTGTTTTAAAGCCATTAATCCCGAAATTGAAGCCGCTTTTTTAAATTTTACTGAAAAAAACGATGTCGTGGGCATTAAAGGCTTTCCAACGGTGGGTGGTTTTAGAGCTTCTATTTATAATGCCATGCCATTAGAAAGTGTGCAGGTTTTGGTGGATTTGATGAAGTCATTTGAAAAGTAAATTTTATATTAAAATGAAACTACTCCCAGTCAAGCAAACCATAGAAGAAAATCAAGCCTTCCAAGGCTATCCCGATTGTGCTGAAAGCTTGATGCCAGCAATTAATTTTTTTAACACAATCGGTTATAATCCACCGTGGATTGGCTATTATGCTGAAAAAGATGGGCAATTAGTAGGTAGTTGTGCCGTTTTTAAGAAAAATCCGCAGGATGGTTTGGTTGAAATTGCTTACGGAACATTTCCCCAATTTCAGAATCAAGGTGTGGCTTCTGAAATGTGCCGATTATTGGTTCAACTAACCTTAGAAACTGACTCGACACTCAAAATCACTGCGCATACGTTGCCCGAAGAGAATTATTCAACCCATATTTTAAGTAAAAACGGCTTTGAATTAGAGGGAACAATTTGGGATGAAGAAGATGGTGATATTTGGGAATGGGTTTATAAAAAATGATACCCCCTCAGTATTTGAACCAATAGAAACATCTGAAAACTATTTTTTTAACAAATCTATGAAACATGGCAAAGAAAGAGACTATAATTTTAGTTGAAGGTACTGAAATTCGATTTTACAAAGAAAGCGATGACGATTTCATCTCATTAATAGATATTGCCCGAAGATTCAATGAAAGAACAGGGCAATTGATTTTGAATTGGATGCGTACAAGATCTACTATTGAATATTTAGGAGCTTGGGAAGTGCTACATAACAGAGATTTTAATGTACTCAATTTTGAGAACATTAAAACCAAACTAATTCAGCTCTTTTAGATTAAAATTTTACCCGAAATACTATAACTTGACTTTGTTAAATTAGACAAAAAACTACTATGATATAAAAATTGTTTAAAAAAGAATGAATTAGAACACAACTATTGGGGTCTAAGTGTTAAAAGTATCGAAGAGATTGGGTTGAAATTACAAGATTTATTTG
>JANPGW010000276.1:0-2630 GCA_031424115.1 Saprospiraceae bacterium
AGAACTGGAACGCATCCGATTTTAAAGACATCATCAACGAATTGATGAAAATTAGAAACATCGAATTTGAAATTTGCGGCTCATTCATTTGGTTATCGGGTGAAACCAAAGCCAACAAAGAGGAAATTAAAGCCATCAAAAGCGAGAGTTTTAAACCCGCGCAATGGCATTCTAAAAAATTGATGTGGTTTTTTGCGCCGTCCGATTATCGCCGTTTTTCGGGTAAAGTATTTGAAATGGACGAAATTCGACGCAAGTACGGCAGCGAACGATTTGAACGAGAGAAAGAAAAGCAAGTGCAACACGCATAAAATAGGGGTGCAAATTGCACCCCTCAGTATATCACTTTTAAAATATAAAATCATGATCAAAGACGCAATTTTAACAGGAATACACTATAAAGGAATCGAAGCAATAAAGAAAGAAGCCAAGCAATTAGCCGACAATTTACTTTGTTCTGAATCCTATATCAGAAGCATTATTAAAAAAGTTGAAACGAATCAAATCATCATTAAAAAACCAAACCAATGAATTTACATAATATCGAATTTCAAAAACTTGTCAATGCTACAACGGCAATCGAAGTTTATGCTTCGCTTGATACTTTCAAGATTATTTTTCACGAATCATACAGCGACCGCGCCGCTGACATTTTTTATTATTTCAAACGCTTTAAGCTTATGCAAACAATTTTTTCAAAAATGGCACAAAGAGAAAAAGCACTTTTTTATCTGTTTTTCCAAGATGTTTTACTATGCGACAGTTACGATGCCATGTGCCGATTTATCGAAGATTTTACATACGGCAAGCAGACGGATACCGAAATCATAGACGAGTATCACACCGATTATAATATCAATACAGCAGGAAACGACGATTACATTCAACAATAAGCACAAAAAAGGGGTGCAAATCGCACCCCTCAGTATCATATTTTTCAACCACATTTTTAACTAAAAAATTCAAAAACTATGTCAATCATTGAAGAAAAAATCAACGCCTGTTTAATAGGCTTATTACCGGGCCAATACGCCCAAGAACTCAGAGAGTTAATCTACGACGATACAGCGACACCCGCCGCCATCTTCGCCCGAGCAAAACAGATTATGCCCGACGTCCACAAAAGCAGTGAGTATGATAAAAACACAACGATAACGACCGACAAATTCAAGACCGAAAACGACCTCAATATTTTCATTATGAATGTGAAAGATATGCGTAAAGTGCAAAACGATTTTGAGCAGTGTACATCTACCGACATCGAAACGAAGCGAAAAACGAGATTATCGAAACGACGATTCGAGCAACAAGTTGACAGAACACTCGAAGCCATGCCGAAAATCGCAGCCATATTTTTATAAAGATTTATGGGAACTATCACCACCGCGCGCGCTTGCAAGAGGCTACACGTAACACCCGCCCACCCTTGCAAGCGCACCGCTCAGAGTTCCAAATAAACGGAAACCCGTTCTTTGACGAACGAACTCGAAAAATGTCAAAAACAATTCATTCATAAAATCAAAAATCAAAAACAGAAATGGGCGGTATTTTAAAAGTGGGAAAAAAAACAATTCATTCGGACTATTTCCTTATGATTATACACAAAGAAAATGACGGCAGGATTCTTTTAGCGTTCGCCGACAGACATTCCGCCGACCAGTTTAGAATCTATTTAGAAGCAGAAGAACAAGAGAAGATTTATAAAGGACTCATTAAAAAAGAAGATAAAAAAACAGATTTATGAAATATTTTCTTTACGTAGATTCAAGACAGTTATTTGCTGTCAAAAAAGAATACTGGAAATATATTGACATTATCAATTCATCGTCACAAGATTTTGACGATAACGCCGTCAATGAGGCTATATCGTTTTTAGTCAAAAATTGTAAACCTATATTGTTTGTTGATGCAATTTCCCAAACCCTTTAAACAGCTTAGAGATGGATAACAACTACGACCAATACAGAACCGAGCTTGCACTCATTTTGATAGATGCAGGAGCCACCCACCTCGAATTCGATGCCCAGAATTGGAAAGTACAATTCAAAGTCAGGAATACAGAGTTTTACTGTTATTTCGATGACGGTATAGATTGTATGTTCAACGATGGCAACCGATTTTATTCACCGCTTGAATGGGATAAGAAACACCTTCAAGAGCTGCAATTTAATCTGCAGCAATACGCCGCAGGTAAAATGATGTATATGGATTTGGATAAATCGGATGATTTTGAGAGTCTGTACTGAGGGAGGTTTTGAAAATATTATGCTAAAATTGAGCAATTCCAATTTTTTACTATTATCTTAATTCTTGTTTTGATGATAATCCCAATTGATAGTCTTTTTTACCATTTGAGTTAACAATCCCTAATTGATTCCCTTGTAATATTATTCTACTCAAAAACACAATAGTAGTCCAAATGTGATAAGATATTGAGGCGGCTCGAAGCATGTCATTAAATTACTAAAAGCCCAAAGAATGAAAAAGTTAACCCTACTTCTTCTTATTTTATCTTTCAAATTCAAAATATTTCAACCGTTTATCATCACCAAACCAACGTTTCAAGGCACTGGCTTAGGGCTTTCACTCGCTTATGATATTGTGACCAAAGGGCATGGGGGCACTTTAGA
>JANPGW010000277.1:0-6411 GCA_031424115.1 Saprospiraceae bacterium
GTGCCTTCTGCACCGTTGGTTTTGAAAAATGACCCGACTTTGATGTTCACCAATTCGGGTATGGTGCAGTTCAAAGATATTTTTTGGGCAACGGGACACCCCCCTCCCTAAGGATTGCCGATACGCAAAAATGTCTCCGCGTGTCGGGCAAACACAACGACTTGGAGGATGTGGGCTTCGACGGCACGCACCACACCATGTTCGAAATGCTCGGCAACTGGTCTTTTGGCGATTATTTCAAGAAAGAAGCGATTGATTGGTCGTGGGAATTGCTGCATACGGTTTTGGGTTTGCCCGCGGACCGTTTGTATGCAACCGTTTTTGGTGGCGACGAGAAAGAAGGTTTGGCTTCAGACGAAGAGGCTCGCGGCTATTGGCTCAAATATTTGCCCGCCAATCAGATTTTGGATGGTAATAAAAAAGATAATTTTTGGGAAATGGGGGCACAAGGCCCTTGTGGTCCTTGTTCCGAAATTCACTTCGATTTCCGCCCCGATGCGGAGCGGGCAATCGTACCTGGTGAAAAACTCGTGAACCAAGACGACCCCTCAGTAGTGGAGATTTGGAACAACGTATTTATGCAATTTGAGCGTAAAGCCGATGGTTCATTGGTCGTTTTACCAGCTCAGCACGTGGATACGGGTATGGGTTTTGAGCGTTTATGTATGGTCATGCAGCAAAAGCGCTATACTTATGACACCGACGTTTTCACGCCTTTCATTGCTTTGATTGAAAAAGAAAGCGGTAAAAAATATACAGGTAGCTACGAAAGAGATGCTAAAACTGACGTGGCAATGCGCGTAGTGGCTGACCACATTCGTGCCGTAGCATTCACGATTGCAGACGGTCAATTGCCAGCATCGGGTGGTGCAGGTTATGTGATTCGCCGTATTTTACGCCGTGCTGTGCGCTATTATTATTCATTTTTGGATATTAAAGAGCCACTTTTAAATAAACTTGTACCGCTTTTAGCGTCTGAATTTGCGGATGTTTTCACAGAATTGAAAGCGCAACAAGACTTTGTACAAAAGGTGATTTTGGAGGAAGAACGTTCGTTTTTACGGACTCTTGAAACAGGTTTGAAGCGTTTTGATGCGCTCAATACTGAGAGGGGTATCGTAAAAGGTGCAGAAGCTTTTGAATTATATGATACATTCGGTTTTCCGATTGACTTGACGGAATTGATTGCTCGTGAAAAAGGATTGAGCGTGGACACTGCTGCTTTTGAAGCTGCTTTAAAAGAGCAAAAACAACGCTCCAAAAAAGATGCTGAAAAACAAGTGGGCGACTGGATTACGGTGGTAGATGAAGCGGGTGTAGAGTTCGTGGGTTACGACCAATTGAAAGTTGAAAACGCTAAAGTATTGAAATACAGAGCAGTTACAGATAAAAAAGGTTTGCAATATCAAATCGTTTTAAATAGAACACCTTTTTATGCTGAAAGTGGTGGACAAGTTGGGGATACTGGTGCGATGTATTTTGACGGTGAAAAAATAGAGGTTGTTGATACTAAAAAGGAGAATGATTTGGTGATTCACATCGTCAATGATTTGCCTGAAAATATCAATGACCCTCGTGTACGGGCGCAAGTGGACAAGGAGAAACGTCAGGCGATTTCACAAAATCACTCGGCTGTTCACTTAATGCATGCTGCTTTGCATGAAATATTGGGCAAACACGCCGTTCAAAAAGGTCAGAATGTGGATGATAACCGTTTGCGTTTCGACTTTTCACATTTTCAAGGCGTTTCAAAAGCAGAATTGGCTCAAATTGAGTTGATGGTCAATCAAAAAATTCGTGAAAATATTGCCCTCGATGAAGTCCGCAATATGCCCATCGAAGATGCTCGCAAAACAGGTGCGATGATGCTTTTCGGTGAAAAATATGGTGAAACAGTCAGGGTGATAACATTCGATAAAGATTTCAGTCGTGAATTATGCGGTGGTACGCACGTACAAGCGACGGGCGAAATTGGCTTGTTCAAAATCGTGGCTGAAAGTGCCGTGGCAGCGGGTGTTCGCCGTATCGAAGCCGTAACGGCTGATGGGGCAGAGGCTTATATCAATACTGAATTGGCTGAGTTGGATAAAATCCGTGATATTTTTAAAAATCCAAAAGAAACTGCTAAAAAAGTAGAATCAGCATTGGATGAAAATAAAGCGCTTCGCAAGCAAATAGAAGCGATGTACATCGAACAAGCATCCGTTCTACAAAAAGATTTGCGTTCACAATTCGTCCCGAGTGCTCGGGATCAAGGTATTAAGACGCTTGTAAAACAAATTAATTTGGGTGATGCGAATGCGGTGAAAACATTGGCTACGAATCTTGAAAAAGAGGTGGGTAATGCCGTTATCGTGTTCGGCTCAATTAACAATGACAAACCACAATTGACTATTTGTATCAGTCCCGATTTGGCAAAAGCTAAAAACTGGAACGCTGGCGCAATGGTCAAAGACCTCGCCAAAGACATCAAAGGCGGCGGCGGTGGTCAATCCACTTTTGCAACCGCAGGCGGTACGGATACTGAGGGGTTAGCGGGTGCGTTGGAGAGAGCGAAGGGGTTGTTGAATTAAACATCTATTTTTACCTTAAAATAAAATAACTGTAATAATAATAAAATGAATGAGCCAATAATAGTGAAATTTGAAAATTTGAACGACCCCAAGGTTGGCAGTTGGTTTATTCAATCTATTCGAAAGGGTTTAAAAATAAGTATTATTTAAAATTTAAACGGTTATATCATGACAACAGATGAAGAAGCTTATGTGACTTATCTCTTAAAAGATTGGAAAGACGGAGTTGGAACAAGACCATCAGGTAAAAAACTACGCTTTGAAATTTTGAATAATTATCAAGAAACTAAAAAGAGGATTATTATTGATTTCAAGGATATAAGGGTCATTTCATCTTCATTTGCTGATGAATTATTAGGTAAATTGGTTATAGAATTTGGCTTTTTTGGCTTTAATAATCTTGTTAAATTGAAAAATATGAATGAGCTTATTCAACAAATTGTGCAACGCTCCGTTGCTCAACGTATGTCTGAATCTTTAGATAAAACATGATAATTATGTTAATGCGTTGGAGAGAGCGAAGGGGTTATTGAATTAACGCAACGATATTTCAAAATTTCAGTATACAATCAAAGGCAGTGCAGTAATTTGTCCTGCCTTTGATTTTTAAAACTCAAATACACACATTTCATGCAAAAACACATTCTTACCTTGTTTCTTTTTTTCAAAGTTCTATTAAGTAATGCCCAAGATACAGATACGCTCAATCTGCGTGAATTGCGTCCGTGGGGCGTAAGTTTAAATTTATTGGGTCCCACTCTGATGGCTTCTGCCAATGTTGATTACTTTATTTCACGCAACGTAAGTGTTGAAACAGGCGCTGGTTTTTTCGGTGCTTTTGTAGGAGGAAAGGTTTATATCGGTAAAAAACAGTGGAAGGGTATGCCTTATGTGGGATATACACGGGCTTTTATCAGATTGCCTACTTCAGAGCCAGTGACCGAAATTTTTAATTATTTCCCGATTGGATATCATTTTGTAGGCAAAAGTGGTTTTAATTTTTCAATTGAAGGTGCTGTATTAAGTGATAATCCGCCCGGTAAATTTTTGGGACAATTGAGAATCGGTCAAAGATTTGGGAAAAAACGAAAAAATAGATAGTTATACTGAGGGGTGCAATACTTATTAGAATAAAAAACAACGGCTAAAAATGATGGATTCAACCACCTTTTTAGCCGTTTTTATGAGTGTTTTGAAAGCCTATTTTAAGAAAAAGCGCAAACCGATATTAGAACTTATGGCTTTACCGTTAGCAGTAGTAGGTAATGCACTGTTGAAATTTTTATTAAAATTTAAGACATCTAAATTCAATGCTACATTTCTGGATAGGAAATATGTCGCTCCTATGCCACCTTTAAATGCTCCGAAATTACTGTAAGTAGTGGAATTATAGTTCAATTCGGCTTTAACGTGAACCATGAACCGCGTTGAAACAGGATAATAATATTGAATATAAGGTGTTACTCCGAATATTTTAGCATTATCAGAAAGTGCCACATTTATTTTAACACCAATTAGAAGTCCATTGGCAACAAATTTTCCATATTCGGCACTGAGTACAGCATAATTACCTCTCCGTTTTATGGGTTTATAATTCGCATTGGCATCAAAACCTGTTCCTGTATAAGTGTTCAACGATAGTTTGCCGCCAATAATGGTTCTGCCTTTATCGATTAAACCTTCAAAATTAGAATCAGAAGATTTGAACGAAGAAAAGTTATTAATACTTAAATTCAATCCTGTGGTATAAACATTGGTCAATCCATAACTTGAAATCAAGTAAGCGGGTGTTTCTAACATTACATTGGAGTGCTTAACCCCTAAAGTCCCTTCAATCGCAATATCTTGATTTAAAAATTTATTGAAACCGGCATAAACTGATTTATGAAAATCGTGATTCTTGAATTTTGTAGGGTCATTAATATCGCTCGAAATTCTGAGCGTTCTTTGTCCTAATGAAGCACCGCCAAAAAATTGCCATTGTTTTTTGGGATTGAAATAATACCTTGCTTCCGGAGTAATATCAAAATTGGCATAACGACTACTAACATTGGTATTATTTGATATAAAGGCATCAAGTGAACCTTTTAACAGTATTTTATCCGTAATAAAACGCCCGTAAGATGGCGATGAGGATAAGGAATTCCACCCTTTTGCTGTATTGAAATTCAAAGAACCGCCAAGCGTTGTGGCGCCTTTTTCAATTTGAGCCTGAGCGTTGAAGCTGAATAATGTAGCCCCTATGAAAAGGGCTTTTTTGATGTTTTGAATAGACATACATTAAATGTTTTTTTGATTAAGTAAATTAGAGCCGGAAAATTAGTGGTTCTTTAGATTTTAAACTCGATTACTAAGCGGTTAGATGGTAATAAAGCGGCGTGGGTGCAGCGATTAGAAAAGTTGAAATTTTATCCCCCTCGATATTTCGTTGAAAATCAGTGGTTTATAGGATTTTGATTTGGAATACTTTTTTCATTAAATTTATATTCTTAATTTCACCCTCAAACCAACTCAAAATGAAACTACCGATTTCGATACTCTTGACGTTATTATCTTTCCATCTAACTGCTCAAAAAAACGTTGCAGATTTTGGGCAATTGAAGCCCCTATTAGCCAGTTTCAAAGGGACGATTTACTCTTTGCCCGATACGGTGAGGCGATACACCCCTTCTGTAGAAGACCTTCCTACCTTGGGTTATATCTATACCCAAACGCTAAATATTACAGAGCGGGATTTGACTTACGATTTCCCGGGCGTGCCGAACAAGCGTATGTGGTTTGGCATTGTGTACAAAGGCGTATTTGAACTGGAGGAAGCCGGTAAATATGAGTTTCGCTTGGCTTCCGACGATGGCTCAGCGTTGTGGATTGATGGCAAAGGCATTATCAACAACGATGGTATTCATAAAATGACCATTCACAAAAATGAAGTGTCGCTCACAAAAGGTTTTCATCGCATTGTTGTTTGGTATTTTCAAGCCGTACCGACCCGCATGGGCTTACAACTTTTATGGCGCCAAACAGCCGACCCTGACCCCGAACCCAAGCCTTTTAACATTAGAGATGTATCCAAACGCCTGACCGTAGCTGCCGAAGCGACCAAAGCCCAAATGACCGACGAAGGCATTAAAGTGAATATAGACGATAAAATCCTTTTTGATGTAAATAAATATGATATCAAGCCGCGAGCAAAAGAATGGCTTGCTTATTTGGGCGATATGTTGCAATTTTATCCCCGTTGCCAACTCCGTTTCGAGGGGCATTGCGATATTACGGGTAATGCCAAGGATAACCAAACCCTTTCTGATAATCGCGCCAAAGCGGTGGCAGAGGAGCTCAAAAAATTGGGTATTCCGAATACTATTAAAATCAATACTATCGGCTACGGTGCTACCCGACCCATTGCCTCGAATGATACTGAAAAAGGAAAAGCATTGAATCGGCGGGTGGAAATGGTGATAATACCTTAAATTTTATTTTAAAATATCAAAAATAATCGTCAAAAATGAAAAAAATCACCCAAATATCCCTTGTATTCTTACTCTCCTGGGTTTCACTGATGGCTCAAACTGATAAAGCAGTCTCAAATGAAAGAACTATAGAAGTGACAGGAACAGCGGAAATGTCTATTAATCCCAATGAATTTACATTCAAAATTTCCCTATACGAAAGATTCGACAACAAAGAGAAAATTACTATTGAAAAGCAAGAAAACAGGCTTAAAGAAGAGTTAACAAAGATTGGCATTGATGTCGTGAAGGATTTAACAATCGCCGATATCACCTCCATATTTACTTCCCAAAAAAGAAAAAAAGATGTCTTGGGCAACAAGGATTAC
>JANPGW010000278.1:0-52666 GCA_031424115.1 Saprospiraceae bacterium
CGTTCGTATCCATTCTACCGTTTTTAGAGACAATTTAATCGCCGTCGCTTGCGCTCTACATAATTTTAGAGTTGTAAGTGACCTTAGGCTTTACCATATACCTCGTACGTGAGTATAACATTCTTTTTCGCATAATTACTATTGAAAAATGGAAAATTACAACAAACAAGTGTAGTAGGAACAAGTGCTTTTTTGTTTTTGTCGAAAAAAAAGTCGATTGGGCGAAATGAGCATTTTTTTAATGAAAATTGGAATTGTGATACTTACGTGACAATTGATTGAGAGATTTGTCATATTATTTCATTAACACCTAATTGTTTAACTTTTTTAAAAAACTTATTAAATGAGAAACATTCTTTTGACATTCTTTTCGATTGCCCTATTCAGTCTTGTCAGCTGCACGAAGACAGAAACAGTAACAGTGGATACTGCTTTGCCACAAGGTAATTTTGCGAAACTCAAAATGGGAACCCTTGTAGCCCAAAATGGCACGCCGACTAAAGGCATGGTAAACACCGGGAAAGACGATCAAGGCGTTTATTTTGTGAAATTTGGCAGCGATTTTACCACTGAGTTAGGAACAGGAACGGTTACAGTGTATCTTTCCACATCCGCTACCTACAAAGCAGATCCGGGAAAAGGTAATCCGGATTTAAAAATTGTTGGGCTTGTCAATAAGAATGGCGAGCAATACCTAAAACTCACCGGTGCACCGGATAGCAAATTCACGCACATCATTATCTGGTGTGGTTCGGCAAGTGTGCCTTTTGGCAATGCACCGCTGAACTAAAAGCGGTTAAACTTGAGTCATCCCAAATTTTTGAAAAGCCAAAGAAAATGACTTGAGAGAGGTCATTTCTATCATTCTTAAAATTCGGGATGACTTATGTTTGTATGGTCTATGGCATCAACAATAAGTTTTTTTCATACATTCTTGTCTGAGGCAAGTCCGAAACACTTTAATTAATAGAGTAATCGGACATGCTTTTTTTTTCAGCCTTGAAAAAGTGAATACAATACTTTACAACAAGTCATTAAAATGAAAAATATTATCCTATTTTTGTCTATCGTTGTGTTATCAAACCCCATTGCCCACGCTCAAAGCGGGTGGACACGCGGAAAGGGAGGTATTTATGCCAAAGCGGGAGTTTCAACTTTGAGTGGTGATAAATATTATGGAGTTGATGGCAATCTTAACAAGAATGTCAGGACGTTTAATCAACAATTACTCACTTTTTATGGCGAGTATGGGATTACAAAAAATGTGACGGTAATATTAAATTATCCGTATTTGAAATTCCAGCATTATAAAGAATTTGAAACAGTAGCGGGCACCGGGAACCCACAAATAGAATTGAGAATGGCTTTATATAAAAAAATTCCGGTAGTCTCTTTTGCAGTAGGTGCGGAGTTGCCTATTTCTCAACAAACCAATATTTCAAATGCCAAATTTGAAACTGCACCGGGCATTCGCGAATCCATTAATTTGCCTTCCGGTTATGCCGATTTCAATTATTGGGGTACATTAGCTATTTCGTCAGGTTTTGGTTCAACACCCGGTTGGGCAACAATTTCGGGGCAGTATGTTATACGCGGCAAAGAATATTCGAATCAAGCGAGATTAGGCTTTGAGTTGGGCTATAAATGGACACCAAAATTTTGGACGAATGCACGCCTTGTGGGAATGTATCAAATAAAAAAAGTTAAAAATGCCTCAACAGGTAATATTACAAACGGCGAAGGAACCGAATTTACAACATTCAACATCGGTAGCGCTTATGAGTTCATGAAAGATTGGAGCATTACGGCTGATTTTCAAACGTATAATAATTCTTTAGTATCTTTAAAAAATGTTTACTCTGCGCCATTTTATCAGGTGGGTATATCGGCAGAGTTTTAAAAATAACATGAAATGAAAGTAGCCATTATTGGAAACGGTATTTCAGGCATCACTGCCGCCCGCTGGCTTCGCAAACTCGATGAGAAAGTAGAAATAACAGTCATTTCTGATGAGGGTGACTTTTTTTTCTCTCGAACAGCACTGATGTACATCTACATGGGGCACATGCGCCTGCAAGATACCCAACCATACGAAAATTGGTTTTGGGAGAAAAATCGCATCAACCTACTGCGGTCGCGGGTTGAAAGCATTGATTTTAAACAAAAAAAACTCATTTTAAAAGAAAAAAATTTAATTACCTATGACAAACTGATTTTAGCATTGGGTTCTAAATCCAATAAATTTGGTTGGAAAGGGCAAGATTTAGACGGCGTTCATGGTTTGTATCACTACCAAGATGTGGAAGCAATGGAGCGTCATTCAGTCGGTTTAAATCGGGTAGTGATTGTTGGAGGTGGTTTAATAGGTATTGAAATGGCGGAGATGTTTCACTCACGCCATATACCGGTAACGTTTCTGGTGCGTGAAAAAAGTTTTTGGGACTTGATTTTACCCGCCCAAGAGTCTGCGATGGTGAATAGACATATCCGTGAACATGGAATTGATTTGAGATTAGAAAGTGAACTGAGCGAAGTTTTAGATGAAAACGCTGATGGCAAAGCTGATGCTGTTATAATGAAAAACGGTGAAAAAATAGATTGTGGTTTTATAGGGTTAACGGTTGGAGTCTCTCCTAACATTGATTTTATTAAAGAAAGTGGCTTGAAAATCAATAAGGGCATTATTGTCAATGAATTTTTAGAAACGAATTTGCCGGATGTGTATGCCATCGGTGATTGTGCAGAAATAGAAACGCCTCAAGACGGACGCCGACCTATTGAAGCGGTGTGGTATACCGGTCGCATGATGGGTGAAACAGTGGCTTATAATATTATGAAGAAAAAAGCCCCATACAATCCCGGTATTTGGTTCAATTCCGCTAAGTTTTTAGACATAGAATATCAGGTATATGGCGATATTCGCGCCCAAATGCCCGATGGACAGGACACTATTTATTGGGAACATCCCGACGGGAAAAAGAGCATCCGCATCAATTTTGACAAGTATACTGAGGGGGTGGTTGGATTCAATCTGATGGGCGTCCGTTACCGCCATGAAGTGTGCGAAAAATGGATTCGCAACAAAACCAAAATTGGAGAAGTGCTTCAACAGCTCGGATTAGCCAATTTTGACCCTGAATTTTTTGATGAATACGAAAAAGATATCATCGCTTTATACAATAAAAAGGTCGGAAAAAACCTACAACTCAAAACCAAACGCGGTTTGACGGCTGCTATTCAATTTCTAAAACAATTAACTCATTGATGCCATGCAAACTGAACAAAGTCTATCTCTCGCCAATCCTAATCCGATACATACTTCTGGACTGCAAAAGCTCGGTTTGGCAGCCATCAGTATCAGCGTGTTACTTCTACTCGTGACATGGGCAAGTGGTCATTCATTGGGGAATCCCTCGCTAATGCTCATTATCATATTCAGTTTAGCTGTAATTGGTACTGTATTATACGTTCGTGAAGAATATTTGAATAAACCGGAAGGGATTAAAAATAACGGGGCATTTTTCAAAAACCTCACTTACAGGGGGCTATTCGGATGGATGTTGGGCGTACTTTTAACCGGTTTTTACGTCATTTTATATTGGTTTCCGGAATACTTGAAGGGATTGGTGCAATTATTTGACCCCCTCAGTATGTTTTTCACCAACCATCCTGCTGACTCATGGTTTGTGTATGGTACACTCTATACTTCAAGTGTCATACTAATGGGCTATAAATTTGCGATGAAATACCGCCACAATAGGTATCAACTTATTCGCACGGCATCCGTAACATTTTTTCAATTGGGGTTTTCATTTTTAATTCCTTCATTTTTAAAAATGATGAATGAGCCTGATTATTATTTTTCATACTTCTGGCCCCTGAAAGATACTTATTTGAAGCCGGGGGGGGAAACACATTGGGGTATTAAAAATATTATAGCTTCTTCTTCGCATAATTTAGGGATGTATTTCATCGGTTTTTCAATACTGATGAGCTTTGTAGGAGTGCCTATTTTAACCTATTTTTTTGGTAAAAGATGGTATTGTTCATGGGTGTGTGGCTGTGGTGGCTTGGCTGAAACTGTGGGTGACCCTTTCCGCCATCTTTCTGATAAAAGCCTCAAAGCATGGAAAATTGAACGTTGGATGATTCACAGCGTGTTGGTTTTTGTAACCGTTACGACAGCTCTTTTATGGATTAATTCATATATGCAAGGCGGTTTATTGGGCAGCCTTTCAATGGGATTTTCAAAAACCTATGCTTTTTTAATCGGTTCTATATTCTCTGGAGTGATCGGTACTGGTTTCTATCCAATACTTGGCAGTCGCTCTTGGTGTCGTTTTGGTTGCCCTCAAGCGGCTATTTTAGGTCTTTTTCAACGAAAAAAATCAAAATTCAGAATCACAACCAATGGTGGTCAATGCATCAGCTGTGGCAATTGCTCTACTTATTGCGAAATGGGCATTGATGTGCGGTCGTATGCTCAAAAAGGGCAAGACATAGTGAGAGCATCTTGCGTCGGCTGTGGTATTTGCTCGGCAGTGTGCCCAAGAGGTGTTTTGCGGTTAGAAAACAGTGATTTAGACATTGATACGCGAGCGGATGAGAAAAGAGCGATTCATATCAAAGATGGAAAATTTGAGGTAAATTAGTAAAATTCGTGAATTCGTGGCTCAAAAAAAAAGTGTAAAGCACTCTGTCAAAATATCAACGTCGAATTCGATAAATAAAATTAAATCAGCAATATGTGGAAATGGTACGATAGCACGATAACAAAAATAGTCGACGAGACACCGAGTACCAAACGATTTTGGATAAAAGTAACTGGCGATGAGCCTATCAACTTCATAGCAGGTCAATTCGTAACAATGGATTTACCCATTTCAGACAAACGCCTCAAGCGTTGGCGGAGTTACAGCATAGCCAATGCACCTTATACTGAGGGGTCGAACTCTGACCCATTGGCAGGCAGAGAATTAGAATTTTGTATCGTCAAAGCCGAAAATAGTACAGGAGGTTCCAAATATTTTTTTGATGAAGCGACAATTGGAACGCCTATCCGCTTCAAAGGGCCAGATGGCACTTTTACCCTGAAACAACCATTGGACAATAGAGATATTGTCCTAATTTGTACAGGCACAGGCGTTGCGCCTTTTCGGAGCATGATTTGGGATATTTACAATCACAAAATTCCATTCAGGAATATTCATCTTATTTTCGGCACCCGATACGAAAAGGATATTTTGTACCGCCAAGAGTTTGAAGATTTGGAGAATAAAATGCTCGGCTTCAAATATGACATCGTTCTATCACGCGAACCGAATTGGAAAGGCAGGAAAGGCTATGTCCACACTGTTTATACTGAGGGGTATGGCGAAAAGCGCCCGGATGTGGATTTTTACATTTGCGGTTGGTCAAATATGATTGATGATGTGGTAGCTAAATTACTTGTAGATTTGGGGTATGATAAATCGCAGGTGCATTATGAGTTGTATGGGTAAAAAATAACAATAATTATGGTTTTTTCAACTACAAATTAAACCGAATATAGCACAACATGTCAAAAAAATCATACAAGAAGGCAACATTGAGTTGGCTTTAAAGGCAATGGAAAAAGCAGGTTATGGCAACTCGGATGTCTAACCAACTCCAGTGCGGTAGCGAGAACCTTGTTTGCTTGCGCATTGGACGATGCTTTGCGCCAAGGTATCAAATGGTATTTTCTGCCATAGCTGACCCAAATCGCTTTGCAAAAAACGATGATATGCTGGCTTAACCCCAAATTCAATAGGGAATAACTGCAATTGTCAAATTATATTCGGTTCTTTTTGTGCACGTCTTGAATTTACTTTTTTTATCTACTTCGGGATTTTTTTACAAAAAATCGCCTAAATTGTTGTTTTTCAACAGGGTCACGGTTTTAGGTAGACCTTCACAATGCCACCTCGTTTTTTGGGAAGGAATTAAAATATTTCCCATTATTTATCAAACTTTTCCAGAAGTCGGACAGATATTCTGAGAAAATCCATTTCAGTTATTATACCAATCAACTCTTTATCAATATTGACCACTGGCAGACAACCAATTCGATGCTTTCGCATCAGATTCAAGGCTTCAAGTAAGGTGGCTGTAGGAGTGACCGTTATCGGTTTGTCAATCATAATATCCTTAACAGTCACTTGCGTTTTTTTAATCAAATTTGAGTTTTGGGTATAATGGCGCAGTAACAACCGCGATGTCACCAACCCCACCAATTTACCATGCGCATCTTCGACCGGCAAATACCGTATTTTACGCCATTCTAACATTTGAGCGACGAACTCAATAATGTCCTCGCGTTGCACCGTGAAGAGGTCGGTTTGCATAAACTCTTCGACATGCAGTTTGGAAGGGTGATACGTTTCTAAAACATCTGGCTCAGGCAAATCCCAAGTGTGAACCGGTTTTTGTTGCCATTGATTTTTGATGATGGCAGACGTCATGGTCGTTAAAGCTTCATCAATAGTAACCTCTTTTCTTAATTTTGTGAAAGCCCGCAATTGCCACCTCGCACCCGTCATATGCAGTTTAGCTCTTTCTTCAATGATATTCATGAATTTTGAAATATCTTCGGGGTCAATATTCCTTGATGCCAAACCTTCTTTGGCTATCGGCAGCAAATACTCCAAAATCAAGTCCCGTGGACTGAGTTTTTGGTCATTGAACCACGTATATTTTGTATCAAATCCAAATTTAGCAGCTTTATCAAAGTTATCCCTAATATCTTCAAAACTGATCATTTTGCGCACATCGTCGTATTTATTGCCAAAACCAACCATCATACCCAGCCAAAAAGCCGCATTAGCCGTTGAATCCACCACTGTGGGGCCTGCCGGAAGAACGCGGTTTTCAATGCGAAGATGCGGCTTTCCATTATCGCTGATGCCGTAGCACGGACGATTCCAACGATAGACGGTAGAGTTGTGAATTTGAAGGGCGCGTAGTTTAGGTACTTTCCCTTTCGCGATTATTTCAAGTGAATCATCTTCAATTTCATCACCCAATAAGACTCTAAAACGGGCAATATCTTCTTTATAAATTTCGAGAATGCTCTTATTCAACCAATCTTTCCCAAAACTCACGCGTGGGCTGCGCTCGCGTAGATGTTCATGTGACGTTCTTGTATCAAGCGATTGTTGGAAAAGGGCTATACGCGTTTCATGCCAAAGTCGCCGACCAAAAACCATGGGAGAATTGGCGGCAATCGAGATCATCGGCGCGGCGAGCATTTGCGCAATGTTATACATCTTGACAAAATCCTTGGGTGCTACTTGCAAATGAACCTGAAAACTGGTGTTACAAGCTTCCAGAAGCGGGGAATCATGGCGGATATGCAATTCGTCTATACCGTCGAGTCGGAGTTCAAAAAAATCGTCGCCTCGCAGACTATGCTCTTTGATACTTTCCATCAGAGCAAAATAACGGGCTTTGGGCGTTAGGTTTTTCATGTCGAGGTCAAACTTACGCAAAGTCGGTAAAATACCCGCTAAAACGACTTCCGCATTCAGAGGCTTTATCGTCTGCCTGATTTTATTCAAGCCGTCAATATTTTCCCGTTCCAACTCACTCAGACAATTGCCCACGAATTCAAGAGGTGTGAGATTGGTTTCAAGATTAAACTGCGCCAGCTCCGTCCCGACCCAATCCCATTCTTTCATCAACTCTAAAGCTTGCATATTGATACAAGCCGGTTTGAGGGTATCTTTATCTACGAGACACATTTCCTGTTCTGCACCGATACGCATAATATCATCTTCAAACCAGTCATTATCTAACATATACTCAAATGCCTCTACGTCGCGTAAGAGTTGCCGAACAAAATTTTGCATTTGCTTACGGTCTTTTACCACTTTTACCTTTTGTTCTCCCATGTGAATTAATTTTTAATAAGCCTTTGATTACAAATGTTTTTCATGTAAAAATCAAATAATTGCCACTTAAGGGGAAAATTAAATAATTTTTTAAAATAAAGTATTCTTTTCCGTTTTTATTAGAAAAACTACTGTTAATACGAAGGAATAAGCGCGTCGGGTGATTTTTGGGAATATTTATTACTCTTTTGAATGGCATACTGAGGGGGGTAGTTTTTAATAATAAATCAGCCTTTTTTTCGTTACAATTAACAAGATATCTACCCAGCAAGATTTTTTAGCGTTCTTAGTATTCGAAAATTTTAAGGGTATTTCAGGATATGTTATTTTTAAAAAATAGCCAACAAACGTCGTTAAAAATCGTTAAAAAGTTATGGTAACGGCGAATAAAACCGTATCTTTGCGTTATGGAAAAAATATTAGAGACACCTGAGTTACAACTTTCGGGGAGCAGTTATGGTGCGGATAACATTACCGCCCTTGAAGGTCTTGAAGCGGTACGCATGCGCCCAGGCATGTATATTGGTAGCACTGATAGTAAAGGCTTACATCATTTAGTTTGGGAGGTTGTAGATAACTCTATTGATGAGCATCTTGCCGGGTACTGTAAGAACATTGAAGTCATAATTCATAAAGACAACTCGATTACAGTCACTGATGACGGACGTGGTATCCCCACCGGATTGCAAAAAAAATTGCAAAAATCGGCACTTGAAGTAGTTATGACTGTCTTACATGCCGGCGGCAAATTTGACAAAGACACTTATAAAGTTTCTGGTGGTTTGCACGGTGTAGGCGTTTCGTGCGTCAACGCCTTATCTATTCACCTACGGGCAGAGATTCATCGGGAGGGTAAAATTTTTGTTCAGGAATATTCTAAAGGCAAACCTCTTGCAGAGGTCAAAGTTATTGGCGAGTCGGAAAGAACCGGAACAATCATTACTTTTAAGCCGGATCCGGAGATATTGCAAGAGTTGATTTATAAACATGAAACGTTAGCGCATCGCTTACGTGAATTGGCATTTTTGAACAGCGGTTTGAAATTGCGATTAATTGACGAACGCTCGGATGAAGTGGGCGATGATTACCATACCGAAGAATTCTTTTCAGAAGATGGTTTGAAAGGCTTTGTGCAATATTTGGATGAAAATCGCACACAACTCATTACCGAGCCTATTTATGTAAAAGGTAAAAAGGATGATGTCGAAGTAGAAATTGCGTTCACCTATAACACCGGATACACCGAAAACGTCTTTTCGTTTGTCAATAATATCACCACCCGCGAAGGAGGTACACACGTCAACGGTTTCCGCCGAGCTGTCGCTCGTGAATTCAAAAATTACGGTGAAGACAAAGGTCTTTTTAAAAAGATAAAGGAAACAGTTTCCGGGGATGACTTCCGCGAGGGGATGACAGCCGTAGTATCGGTAAAAGTACCTGAGCCACAATTTAAAGGTCAAACCAAAGGTGAACTCGGCAACTCCGAGGTAACGGCTATTGTTAGTCAAGTATTAGGCGAAATTTTGAAATATTGGCTGGAAGAAAATACCAATGAAGCCAAAAAAATTGTTGATAAAGTAATCTTGTCTGCTACTGCTCGCCATGCTGCCCAACGCGCTCGCGAGATGGTACAGCGCAAAGGAACTCTTTCGGGAGGCGGTTTGCCGGGTAAATTAGCAGATTGTGCTTCTAAAGACCCGGCTTCTTGCGAGATTTTTCTTGTCGAGGGTGATTCGGCGGGTGGTACTGCCAAGCAAGGACGTGATCGTAACATCCAAGCTATCCTACCACTGAGGGGTAAGATTTTGAATGTGGAAAAAGCCTTGGAACATAAAATCTACGAAAATGAGGAGATTAAAAATATTTTCACCGCTCTCGGCGTACGGATTGCTGAAAATGCAGAGGGCGAACGTTTCCTCAATACTGAAAAGCTCAGATATTATAAAGTAGTCATCATGTGTGATGCCGACGTTGACGGTAGCCACATTACGACGTTGATTCTGACATTTTTCTATCGCTATATGAAAACCTTGATTGAACAAGGCCATATTTATGTAGCAGCACCACCACTCTATAAAGTGCAAAAAGGGAAGCAATTCCGGTATTGCTGGAATGAGGAAGAACGTCGCGAAGCGATTGCAGGCTATTCAAAAGGGGAAAACGACGATTCGGTAAAAACCCAACGCTATAAGGGTCTTGGTGAGATGAACGCTGAGCAACTTTGGGAAACAACCATGGATCCGCAAACGCGCATTCTTCGCCAAATCACCATTGATGATGCTATCGAATCTGACCGTATTTTCTCCATGTTAATGGGTGATGAAGTACCGCCTCGTCGTGCTTTCATCGAAGCCAATGCGAAATACGCGAAGGTGGATATCTGATAAGTTCGGAAAGATAAAATGGGACAAAATAAAAAGCCGCGTGATATGATATCATGCGGCTTTTGCAGTTCCTGAGGCGTTTATCTGATTTTTATACATTATTTTGTTTTATCCAAGTTCCTTCAAAATAAAATAAATATCATCACAGAGTTTTTTAAAACTGGAGGGTTTTGTCAAAAAATGAGCGGCTCCTAATGCTTTTGTTTCTTCCACATCTTTAGGGGTTGAAGAGGTTGAAAAAATAATTGCCGGAATGTCTTTAAGTAAATAGTCTTTTTTAAGCTCTTTGAGCAATTGTTTGCCATTCATCCGAGGCATATTCAAGTCCAAAAAAATGAAATGAGGCAAAACTTTATCCTCACTTCGTAGTTTATTAAGGGCATCATCTCCGCTAATAGCGGTCATATACTGAACAGAGGCATCAATTTCAATCAACGCTTCACAGAAAAATTCAATATCATCACTATCATCATCAACAATCATAACCATTTTTTGCATATCCATTGTATGTTGTTCTTTATTGGGTGGAACAGTTTTTTTTATACAGATTAACAATAAAAAAAAAGAAATTATATATATATTAAGTACCCAAAAAGTTGATATAATTGACTAAATAACTATATTAATGGGCTAATTTAAGAATAAAATTAAAATTTTCTGCCTTTTTCGATTAATTTCGTTTAAACTTATTCAGGCTTTATAGTATAGTGCACTATCGTGTCGGTTGTTTTTAAGTTAAGATATAGCAAAGATGGAAAAACTAAGAGAACTACAAAAAAAGTTGCAGGAGTGTGAGCAACAGGTAAAAATATTATCTCAAAGGGAAGAGTCGCTTTCCGACTTTATCGAGAACGCCTCAGTGCCGCTTCATTGGGTAGATAATGAAGGAACAATCATCTGGGCGAATAAAGCGGAACTTGATTTTTTAGGATACACCAAAGAAGAATATATCGGTCGGTTAATCAGTGATTTTCATACGGATCAAGATGTGATTGCGGATATGTTAACTCGCCTAAAAAATGGTGAAACGTTAAAAAATTACCGCGCCAAACTAGCTCGAAAAGATGGCACTGTTAAACACGTTTTGGTCAATTCAAACGCCCTTATCAAAGATGGAGAATTTATTCATACGCGGTGTTTTACAAGAGATATTACCGAGTTGGTAGAAGAAGAAGAGAGAAAGTCCGCAATTCTGAGAGCTTTAGAAGAAAAAAATGCATTAATAAAAGTACAAGCCGAAGAATTGAAGAAGGATAGGGAGATGCTTTATATTTCACGTCAAGAAATTGAGGAAGCAGAACTCCGTACCCGTTTGGCTATCGAATCCGCTGAAATGGGCACTTTCGATTGGGATTTGAAGAATTTAAAATTCTTAAATTCAGAAAGAGTTATTGAGATTTTTGGGTTAAACAGTAAGAAAAATGTGACTCATCAGGATTTGGTTAATTCTTTTCATCCCGACGATAAACCTATCAGAGACAAAGCAATAACGGAGGCGTTAATAAAGGGACTATTGCAATATGAAGTGCGGATAATATGGCCCGATAAATCCATCCATTGGGTAAAAGTGTATGGCAAGGTGATTTATAATGACCAGCAAGAACCACTGAAAATGTATGGCATGGTGACAAATGTCACGGAACAAAAAAAAGTTTTAGAAGAATTACAAGAAAGAGAAGCCAAATTCAGATTGTTGGCGGATTCTATGCCCCAGCAAATTTGGACAAGTGATGCGCAAGGAAATCTGGATTATTTTAACCAAGCAGTTTATGATATGTCCGGATATTCGTATGAAGACATTCGAAAGAATGGTTGGATAAATGTTGTACATCCCGACGATAGAGCAGAGAATATTACGAAATGGCTCCATTCGATAGCTACCGGTGAAGAATTTATTTTAGAACACCGCTTTAAGAATCGCCATGGTGATTATAGATGGCAACTAAGCCGTGCTTTGCCCCAAAAGGACAGTAATGGTATTATCCAAAGGTGGGTAGGTACAAGTACCGATATCCACGACCAAAAAAACGCAACGGCAGCCTTAGAGCAAAAAGTGTTAGAAAGAACATTGCAGTTGAAGGAATCCAAAGCCTTCCTCAGATCCGTGCTCAACACTACTAAAAACATTATTGCCTCCTACGAAGCCCTTTACGATGAAAATGATAACATCCATGATTTTAAAATTATTTACTTCAATGACGAGATTATAAATATCATTGGCAAAACTCCAGAAGAAATTTTGGGGAAGACTTGCAGCGAAGTGTTTCCCAGTATTTTCAGCTCAGGTATATTTGAAAGGTTAGTCAGATGCATTGTAACCGGCGAACCTGACAAATATGAAGCAAAGTATGCCAATGGTACTGAGTTCATTTGGTTTGAAGCTTCTGTTGTAAAACTCAATCAAAATAGCTTAACGCTAACATCCAGAAACATAACCATCCAAAAAAATGCTGAAATACAGTTAGAAAACTTAAATAAAAAATTAGCCTTTCAAAATGAATTATTCAGCCACGCTGAGGAAAGTTCTCGTCAAGGCAACTACTCCTGGAATCTTGATACGGCTGAATCGACTTACTCGGATAATTTTTTCAAATTGTTAGGCTATCAACCCGGGGAATTTACGACCTTAAAAGAACATTTTAAAAACCATATCCACCCAGATGATTTAGACCTTGTGATGAAAGAAATTCAAAACATTTTAGAAAGCCAGCGCGTTAATGAATGGCAATTTAGAATGCTAACTCGCCATGGAGAAATGTTTTATGTTAAGAGTACCGGTGCTATTATGACATCGTCGGGAGAGAGATTATTAGTAGGCACTATTCAGGATATTACCAAAGAAAAAACGACAGCCCTTCAATTGGAGCAAACGAATACCCTCCTATCCAATAAAAATAAAGAACTTGAACACCAAATACTGGATGAGTTTTCCGAAAGTTTTTCAGCTTATAAGACAGGTGAAAACTTTTTTGATTCGCTTGTACTGGAAATTGCCCAAAAGACTAAAATTGATTTTGTTTTTATTGGCCAACTCATACAAATCGGGGTTGAGGAATATGTAATTCAAACATTTTCGTTATCCGCCGGTGGTAAAATCGTTGATAATATTCAATATGGTTTACCCGATGGACCCTGCGAACAAGTCATTCGAGGCGAGGTATATTCTTACCCGAAAGCCTGCAAGAAAATATTCCCTAAAAATCAAACACTTGTACAGTTTGAGGTGGAAGGCTACATCGGTTATCCCCTTTTTGACAGTGACCGGCGCCCCATAGGTTTGATTGCCGTGATGCACCAAAAAGAAATTTCAGAAGTCGTCTATACGGAATCTTTAATAAAAATTGCCGCCAGACGAACCGAACTCGAGCTTGAACGCTTAACAAATGAAAAGACATTAGAAGCCAAAAATATCGAATTGGAGAGACAAAATGCTGAATTGGCTTCCTTCTCCTATATTGCATCGCACGATTTGCAAGAACCTTTGAGAAAAATTACTACTTTCTCCTCGAGGATTCAGGAAAAGCACAAAGTTGATATTCCAGACGAAGTTAAACTTTATCTGGGCAAAATTGAAGATTCTGCTACGCGGATGTCAAAACTTATTCGAGATTTGTTGGATTACTCGCGGCTTATAAATCATGAAAAACTCTTTGCTCAAACAAACTTAAATAGTGTATTGAGAAATGTGTTGACAGATTTTGAATTACTCATAGAGCAAAAGAGAGCGAGCATTAACTTTACCAAATTGCTGGTAATAGAAGCTATTCCTCTTCACATGAATCAGCTTTTTTACAATCTGTTAAGTAATGCCTTAAAGTTTTCACGCGAAAATGTTCCACCTGTCATCACTATTACGTCTCGCTTAATTTCACAAGATGAGATAAAAAATCTCGAGTTAAAAGCTCAACTTGCTTATTGTGAAATAACAGTAAAAGACAACGGAATCGGTTTTGAACAAAAGTATGATCAACAGATATTCTTAATTTTCCAAAGGCTCAACCAACGCCACCAATATGATGGTACAGGTATTGGTTTAGCTCTGTGCAAAAAAATAGTGGACAATCATTATGGAAAAATTAGAGTGGAATCTACCGTCAATGAAGGCTCAACTTTTCATATTATTTTACCCATTTCCCAACCCGATTAATGGTTTGATTTATCGAAAACCGAATAGTAATATGCTCCTGATACCGAATAAATCGTAGGTTTTTTGTGTTTTATTGATGTCTTTGTTATAAAAAACATCCAATTGTGCGTGCATTCGAGGATTTAACCGATATTCTAAGCCGGCATTCAACATCAAAATATTGTTGACAGTTACCGTATTTTTGATGGCTTTGCCATACACACTTCTATTTGTTTCTAAAAATTCATATTCTGCCTGAAAAGGCAAAATACGCATTGTCGTATAACCACCTCCCACGAAAGGTCGCCAGCTATTGTGGCTTTGCATATAATACTTTATCCCTAATGACCCCTGAACAAGAGATTGAGTCGCTTGCACGGATGTAAATTTCAGATTGGGGTTATTGGTGTAATAAGCAGGAGCATCCGGTAAATTATATCTTTTATCCTGCCAATAAATATGAAAATCGAAAGGGCAATAATCTGCTCCAAGAATGACGCGCCAATTATTGGTTACAGCATATTCCATTTTTAAACCTATCTGATAGCTACGTTCATTTCGGAATATTTCAATATAGTCTTTATTCAGCCAAGCTGAATGATAATAAATCAATCCTCCACTGGCGCCGAAAAAAAAGCGATTGGATAGAGAAGGCTGAATGATGTTACTTGAGTTCGCAAAGTTCGGTAACACAGGCATACCTTTCAATGTCGAACTGCTCAAATTCTTGAATGAGTTTTCAGTTTGTAACGGAATAAAAGGCTCAAAAGGCAATTTTTTACCGATTGCTGAAGGGAGTTGTTCGTTGTGATTAATTGGGTCAAAAGCCGTTTTATAATCAGGAATCTTATTTTTATTTAAGGTACTAATGGGAATTCGGTTATTAATCCCATATCTATTTGACATCGAAGGCAGATATTTGTATACAATAATTGTATCTTTCTGAATAATCGTTTTTAGTGTTGGTTCATTGTTTTCTTTTTTATCGAGAAAACTATTTTTAAGATTTTTTAACTCATTCAAAAGAGCCTTATTTTGCTGTTCTGCCTGATTGGCTTTCAAGATAGACCACACGTTGCCGCCTACTAATAAAAGTAACAGCGGTAATAACCAAAGAAATTTTTTCCACCCAAATACAGTATTTTGGGGAATAATCGTACCCGTGCCCTCGTGACTATTAAGTCTTTGCTCTAATTTTTCCCAATCGTGGTCATCAAACGATTGTTTCATCTCCTCTCCGAGTCCTTTGGAAAATATATTATCGAAATCGTTATCTCTCATTTCATTAATAATTAAAGAAAATTTCAACCTTCATTTCATGCATACTTATCAAAACTTTGATCGCCAAGCTACTTCATTGGAATTGGTTGTTAACATCACTTTTAATTTCATTCGTGCTTTTGAAAGATTTGATTTGGATGCCCCCTCTGTAATGCCCAGCATCTGGGCAATTTCATTGTGCGTATATCCATCAACCACAAACAAATTAAAAACGGTGCGATAGGCAGGGGGTAAAAACTGAACCATTTTAAAAATCTCTTCGCGGGTAAGCTTTTCAACCACTTCCGTTTCGATTTCAACGCTTTGGGCATAAGAAATATCTTCCGTTCTTTGTTGATTTTGTCGGCTGCGATACCTATCTATAGCTGTGTTGACGACTACTCTGTGTAGCCAGCCTTTAAATGAATAATCGGAGTTGTAATGGTCAATTTTAGTGAATATTTTAAAAAAAGCATCATTCATGACTTCTTTAGCTTCATCTGTCGTAGAGGCATAGCGGTGGCAAACGGTCAAGACATAGCTATAGAAATGTCCGTACACATGATGTTGGCTCACTCTGTCACCTCTACGGCAGCCTTCAAGATGTTTTAATAACTCTTTTTCAGTCATTTTTAGAATGTCATTGATAGCTTTTTGGTCTCTTGAAATATATCTCTTTTGGGTTTTGTTTCCCGAATTCTATTCAAATACCACTACGATAAACAGGGTATTGATAGTTGCTTTAAAATTACAAAAAATTACCCCCTCAGTATATTCTCCCAAAAAAGAATTGCCAGGACTGTCAGAAACAATCATGGCAACCTTTTAGAAATACTTATTTCACTCAAATCATTAAGCTTCCGCTTCTACTTTTGCTTTGGGTTTTTCTTCAACTTTTTTCACTTCAAAAGCCAAGCTGCCCAAATGAGCGTCCACGACGATTTTATCACCGCGATGGAATTTGCCCATCAAAATTTGCTTAGACAATTCGTTGATTAATTCTTTTTGAAGAGCCCTTTTTAACGGTCTTGCGCCAAATTGCGGATCGTATCCTTCCGCCGCTAAGAAATCGAAAGCAGAATCCGTTGGATAAATAAACAATTCTTGCTTTTTCAACATCTCGTTCACGCCTTTGATAAGGATATTCAAAATTGCGCGAACATCTGATTTGCCGAGCGGGTGGAAAACTATGGTTTCGTCAATCCTATTTAAGAACTCAGGGCGCAGGTTTTCTTTCAAAATAGTCAATACCTCCTTCTTGGTTTCTTCAACAATTTCCGCTTTTTGCTTATCTGAAACATCTTCCAAACCGTCAAAGTTTTCTAATATTTTATCAGAACCCATATTAGAAGTCATGATAATAATCGTATTTTTAAAATTGGCCACGCGTCCTTTATTATCCGTTAAACGACCGTCGTCGAGGACTTGCAATAAGACGTTGAAGGTATCAGGATGCGCTTTTTCAATTTCGTCCAACAAAATAATCTGATAAGGTCGGCGGCGAACAGCTTCTGTCAATTGTCCTCCTTCATCATAACCGACATAACCGGGAGGCGCACCTACAAGTCGAGAAACAGTGTGTTTCTCTTGATATTCACTCATATCTATGCGGGTCATCGCCGTTTCATCGTCAAATAAAACATCCGCTAAGGCTTTTGCTAATTCAGTTTTACCGACACCCGTAGGCCCTAAAAAAATGAAAGAACCAATCGGACGTTTTTCATCTTGCAAACCGGCTCTTGACCGGCGAACAGCATCCGACACGGCTTCAATAGCTTCTCGTTGACCAATGACCCGTTTTCCGATTTCCTCTTCCAAACTAAGCAATTTGTCTTTTTCAGATTGCAACATTTTAGTTACCGGAATACCAGTCCAACGAGCCACCACTTCCGCAATATCATCTGAGTTGACTTCTTCTTTGGTTAAGCGGTTTTCAGGCGTCAGCATTTTGAGTTTTTCTTCCGCCATGTGCAGAATTTTCTCTTCTTCTTTGATTTCGCCGTAGCGAATACGTGCCACTTCTTCATAATTGCTTTCGCGTTCCGCTCGGTTGGCGCGGAGTTCGAGTTCTTCAATCTTGCGTTTAGATTCCTGAATCACTTCCACAATGCCCCTTTCTTCTTCCCATTTGGCTTTCACCCCGTTGAGTTGTTGTTGAAGATTGGCGATTTGCTCATTCAGAATGCCCAATTTTTTAGGCTCATTTTCCCGCTTGATAGCTTCGCGTTCAATCTCTAATTGGCGCAATTTTCTATCTAATTCATCAATTTCTTCCGGTACACTGTCTAACTCCAAGCGCAAACGCGCCGCCGCTTCATCTATCAAGTCAATCGCCTTATCGGGCAAATGGCGGTCAGAAATATACCGATGAGACAATTCCGCCGCAGAAACCAACGCTTCATCCAAAATCTTGACTTTATGGTAGTTTTCATAGCGTTCTTGGAGACCCCTCAGTATAGACACCGTATCTTCAACGCTCGGCTCGTCCACCATAACGGGTTGAAAACGGCGAGCAAGTGCTTTGTCTTTTTCAAAATATTTTTGGTATTCATCCAATGTTGTTGCACCTATTGTGCGCAATTCACCTCTTGATAGTGCCGGTTTGAGAATATTAGCCGCGTCCATGGCACCACCGCCACCGCCTGCACCGATAAGTGTGTGGATTTCATCAATGAACAAAATGATTTCGCCATCTGAGTCTTCCACTTCTTTCACTACGGCTTTAAGGCGTTCTTCAAATTCGCCTTTATATTTAGCTCCCGCAATAAGAGCAGCCATATCCAACGAAAAAATGCGCTTTGTTTTCAACGATTCGGGAATATCGCCACGGATGATACGGTGCGCAATCCCCTCAATAATAGCTGTTTTTCCGACACCCGCTTCACCAATAACAATCGGATTATTTTTTTGACGACGGCTCAAAATGTGTAAAACTCTTCTAATCTCATCGTCTCTTCCGATGATGGGGTCAAGTTTACCATTTTCTGCTTTTTCATTCAGGTTAATCGCATATTTTGAAAGCGCATTATAATTGCCTTCTGAGCCTTGATCGGTCACTTTGCGTCCTTTACGCAATTCAGTTATCGCTTTTCTCAGGTTTTCATCCGTTGCACCTTGTTCGCGCAATAATTTAGCCGTTCGGTCATTGCCTTGAATAACAGCTAATAAAATCAACTCAACGGGAATAAACTCATCCCCGAATTCTTTAGCCAATGATTTGGCTTTGCTCAGCACCTTATTGGCTTCACCAGATAAATACTGCTTGTCAACCCCGCCTTGAATTTTCGGAAAACTTTGAATAATTTTCTCTAATTCACTTTCAAGCGTAGGCATAGACACGCCTACTTTTTTCAATAAAAAACCGGCAATATTCTCATCTTCTGAAAGAATACCTTTCAATAAATGAGCGTTATCTACCATTTGCTGGTTGTTTTCGCCGGCAATTTGTTGAGATTTTAGAATACTTTCTTGTGCTTTGATCGTGAAATTATCGTAAGTCATAGTTTATATGTATTTTATATTTTAAAAATCGAGGTTGGTTACGAATTAAATCAGCCTACATCACATGTTAGTCAACACCCGATAGAAGGTGATATGAATCCTTGATACAAATTAATAACCATTTAGCTATTCAGGAAATAATGGCGTATTTTTTTCAAAATAACGCTAAAAATAAGAAAATTTGTCATGTAAATCACGATTTTAGCTGACAAAAAGACTGATGATTGTTATCATTTACAAGGGTGACAAAAATGTGATACTTAAGTCTATAATTTGCATTAATTTTGCAGTGAGAAAATAAAAGCAATTTTGAAAAGCATTTTTAAAAATATCATCGTAGGCTTTCTTGTTATCGTCATGCTGATTTCGACAATGGGTTTTAGCATCAACACCATGTATTGTTTCTGCATGGGTGAATACGAAGTATCGCTTTTTGAGATCAACCATCAATGCCAAAAAGAGGAACAACTCAACCCCGAAATGGCAAAGTTGCCGCCATGTTGCCAAAAAATGATGTTGGCATGCCAAAAAACCGCGAAAAAGCATAAAGGCTGTGAAAAACATGAGAAAAAATATCTCAAAGCTGATTTAAAGTTTTTGGAGTTCAGTAAAAACGAACTGTCCAAAGCACCCGTATTTGATATTCAACCGTCCTTACAGAACTCTTTCTATACCTCTTCAAAGGTCACTTTTATCTCAGAAATTCAGCCCAAAATTGCTGACCGAGCCCCCCCTCAGTATTACGGTCGAAAATTGCTGAATTTCATTCAAGTCTATCGGTGTTAGAGATTTCACTTTTAAAAGGCATTATAACGCAAGTTTTAATGTGCTTAATTTCTTTATTATCAATTATTTAAACAAGAATTCAAGCAATCCTGTTTTGTCTTCAAGGCATTGAGAAAGTGTTTGAAAACTATTGTTGAATTATTTTAAAAAAATTAAAAAATGAAATCTATTATGTCTATCCTCAGCCTTGTGGCTGTTATCTCTCTATCTTCTTGTTCTTCATCTCAAACAGCTACGACAAGCGCCAGTCTGACTACCGAATCCATCAAAGTAACGGGTGTTTGCGGTATGTGTAAACGCCGCATCGAAACAGCAGTCTATGGTGTTAGCGGAGTTAAATCAGCCGAGTGGAATGCTGAAAAACAGTCGTTAACGGTGGCTTATGATGCTAAAAAAGCAACAAACGAAGCGATCCAAAAGCGGGTTGCGTCTGCCGGTCATGATACCGAAAAAATAAAAGCGGACGACAAGGCTTATGGCAATTTACCCAACTGCTGCAAATACCGCGATGGTGTTGAAGTGCACGAAAATTAATATAAAAAAGAATGGAAACTAAAACGGTATCTGCCAAAACGGTCAAAAAGACGTTTCCGGTGCTTGAAATGAGTTGCGCAGCCTGTGCAGTGGGCGTTGAGAGCATCTTAAAATCGCAAAAAGGTGTCACCAATGCCCAAGTAAACTTTGCTGATACTTCAGCTTTGGTAGAGTTTGTAGAGTCTGAGGTGACATCCGAACAACTCAAACAAGCCGTTCAATCCGGCGGTTATGACCTGATTATAGAGGAAACGAATACGCAGGAACTGAAAGAAGAAGCCGAGCAATTGCGTTTAGCGGCACTTAAAAACCGGGTCATTTGGTCTTGTATTTTATCCGTTCCAATCGTTGTATTGGGTATGTTTTTCATGGATTTACCTTATGCCAATTGGATTATGATGGTATTGAGTGCGCCGGTGGTGTTTTATTTTGGTCGAAATTATTTCATCGCGGCATGGAAACAACTCCAGCATCGCTCGTCAAATATGGACACTCTGGTGGCGTTAAGTACCGGAATTGCGTTTATTTTCAGTGCCTTTAATACCATTTATCCTGAATTTTGGCATCGCAGAGGGCTTCATCCACATGTCTATTTTGAAGCGGCTGCCGTTGTGATTGCTTTCATCACTTTAGGAAAATGGTTTGAAGAACGCGCCAAATCCAATACCTCCTCCGCCATAAAAAAATTGATGGGCTTGCAACCCAAAACTGTTCGGATTGTGAAAGGTGAAACCGAGATGGATATGCCGATAGCCCAAGTGAAAGTCGGCGATGTCATTGTGGTGCGCCCAGGCGAGCAAATTGCCGTAGATGGCGCGGTTATCAAAGGAGAATCTTATATTGACGAAAGTATGATCAGCGGCGAACCGGTGGCTGTTTTAAAAATAGCCGGGACAAAAGTTTTTTCCGGCACATTGAATCAAAAAAGCAGTTTTCAGTTTCGCGCTGAAAAAGTGGGTGGTGATACAATTTTAGCCCAAATTATCCGCATGGTGCAACAAGCGCAAGGCAGTAAAGCCCCGGTGCAACAATTAGTGGATAAAATTTCGAGCGTTTTTGTGCCGACTGTCATAGGGATTTCTGTGTTGACTTTCATCGTTTGGATGATTTTTGGCGGCGAAAATGCCTTTTCTCATGCTCTTTTGACCTCGGTTACCGTTTTAGTCATTGCTTGCCCGTGTGCTTTAGGTTTGGCGACTCCTACCGCCATCATGGTGGGCGTGGGTAAAGGGGCTGAAAATAATATCCTTATAAAAGACGCTGAAAGCCTTGAAAAAGCGCACGAAGTGAATGCCTTGATATTGGATAAAACGGGTACGATTACAGAAGGAAAACCCGTTGTTACAGATGTACAATGGGCAGACAATGCGACTATTGAGCACCACCATATTCTCTTTTCAATGGAGTCAAAATCGGAGCACCCATTAGCGGAAGCAGTTGTAATGGCATTAAAAAGAGACTTTTCGGATATAAAAACATTGGATTTTGATACCTACGAAAGTAAAACTGGCAAAGGGGTTATTGCTCAACATCAAGGTAAAAAGTATGGGGTGGGTAGCCCGAAATGGATGGCTGAAATGGGAATTTTACCCCCCCCTCAGTATCTAAAACTTTTTGATGCGTGGCGGAATGCCGCAAAATCCGTGATTCTTTTCAGCGATGAAAAAAACATTTTAGCCGCTTTTGCGATAGCCGATAAAATAAAAGAAAGCTCAGCTAAAGCCATTGCCACTTTGCAGGAACGCGGTATAGAAGTGTATATGCTCACCGGAGATAATCTTCAAACCGCACAAGCCGTGGCGAATCAAGTGGGTTTGAAGCATTTTCAAGCCGAAGTTCTGCCATCGGACAAAGCTGATTTTATCAAAACTTTGCAGCAACAAGGTAAAGTCGTGGCTATGGTAGGTGACGGCATCAATGATTCACAAGCTCTTGCGCAAGCCGATGTGAGCATCGCTATGGGCAAAGGGTCGGATATTGCAATGGATGTGGCAAAAATGACGCTTATTACCTCTGACCTCAACATTATTCCTAAAGCCTTGACACTCTCACAACAAACCGTTCGAACGATTCGGCAGAACCTATTTTGGGCTTTTATTTACAATATTATTGGCATCCCCATAGCCGCCGGCGTTTTGTATCCGTACAATGGTTTTTTATTGAATCCGATGATAGCGGGTGCAGCCATGGCATTGAGTTCGGTTTCGGTGGTCAGCAATAGTTTGAGGTTGAAGCTATTGAAATTAAAATAATTAATTATTAGATTTTTAAAAATTTGTATAATATGAAAACAGTAAAATTTAAAACCACCATAAAATGCGGCGCGTGTATCAATGCAGTGACGCCCGGTTTGAATGAAACCGTGGGTAAAGACAATTGGGAAGTGGATTTGACATCTCCCGAACGCATTTTAACAGTGCAATCTGATAATGTTACCGCTCAAAAAATAGTGGACACTCTATCGAAAGTAGGATACAAAGCGGAAGTATTGACTCACAATTAATTAAAATCAATAATGAAAAATTGGTTTATAAAAGTTTTTAAATCCCTTTTTATCAAAAAATGTTGTCAATAGTCGCCGTTTCAGGATAGAAGAAGTATTGACTTATTGCTTGATAAAAATTTCATATAACCATTAAATTCTGTATTACGATGAAAAAACTCGTTTTGGTAGTGGCTTTATTTGCTTTTGGCGCATCTGTTTCTTTTGCTCAAAATGCTCCGACTCAAGCCGCAAAGACTGAAAAACCGGCAGCTAAAAAAAGTAAGAAAAGCAAGAAAGGCATGCCACAAGTTACTATGTATGAATGTCCCATGAAATGTGAACCTGCTTCTGCAAAAGCAGGGAAGTGTGGCAAATGCGGCATGGACTTAGTCGAAGTGAAGAAGGCGAAATCGAAGTAAATCACTATTGGTTTTAGCCCCGAGGTCTCGGGATTATACTCCCTGATGTCTCGGGATTATACCCCTCAGTATCTGACAAAAGTAAATACTTAGCCCCCCTACCCCCAAAGGGGGAGTTCTACTCGAAAATGCTAAAAACGCTCATTTATTGAACGAATTGAGCATATTCCCTTGGTGTTTCCCCTTTGGGGGTTAGGGGGCTAAGTGTTTACATTTTTTCATGATACTGAGGGGCTTCTATCCGCTTGTTTTTCATCATAAATTTTAAAATCAATGAAAATAAAAATAGTACTCAGCATTGCATTCGTGTTTTTGAGTGTTTTATCTTATGCTCAAAATGTGAAAGGCATGGTAAAAGATGCTAAAGGCGAACCTATTGTCGGCGCTCATGTCTATTGGATGGATAAAAGTGCTGAATCTCTAACGGATGAAAACGGCGGTTTTGAACTCCCTCGTAAGACCAAAGAGACGATGATTCACGTCGAATTTGTCGGCTACGATATGGTGATGGTTACATTGAAAAAAGACCAAGCCGAGGTGACAATTGACATGAAAGAACCTAAAATACTGAATCAAGTAGAGGTGCGCGGCAAAAAGCAGGACAATGCTGTTTCCACTTTGGATGGTCGCCAAGTGGAAAAAATCAGCAGCAATGAATTGAAAAAAGCACCCTGTTGTAACCTTTCCGAAAGTTTTGAGACCAACGGAACGGTGGATGTGGCGTATGCGGATGCCATTACAGGAGCCAAAGAAATTCAAATGCTCGGATTGCGCGGTATTTATACCCAACTTTTGGTTGAAAATCGCCCTGATTTTTACGGCTTAGCGACACCTTATGCCCTTGAATATATTCCCGGAACCTGGTTGCGCGGTATTGATATTTCGAAAGGAGCAGGAAGTGTCAAAAACGGTTTTCAAGCCATAACGGGACAGATTAACACCGATATTGAAAAGCCCGGAGAAGCTAAGAAAGTTTTTTTCAACCTATTTGGTGAGCAAACGGGACGCATGGAAGCCAATGTGCATCTCAATAAAGTCGTGAATAATAAAGTGGCTACGGGTTTATTGTTGCACGGCAGCACTTTCCAGAATAAAATTGACAAAGACAACGATAAATTTGTGGATATGCCATTAAAAAAACAACTCAATGGTATGTATCGCTTGTTTTTTCAAGGCAATAATGTAGAATCCCAACTCATTGTACATGCACTCACAGAAGAACGAAAAAGTGGGCAATTGGCTGAAAATGCTTCGCTAACCAACCCTTTTTTAATCCATGTTAAAAACAATCGAGTATCGGTAGCCGCAAAAGTGGGATATGTGGGTTTTACGAAGCCTTACAAAGGACTTGGCTCGCAATGGTCTGTAACTTACCATGATGTTGATGCTCTTTATGGTAAAAATAAATATTCCGGTACGCAAAAGAGTTTTTATGGCAATTTGATATATGCGACTATTATCGGTACTACCGACCATAAACTTACATTGGGTTCTAACGTGCAATATGATAATTACCAAGAATTTTTGAATGATAAAGACCTTTCTAACAATCAAATAGTAGGCGGCACTTATGGCGAATACACCTACAATCGCCCCACATTGAAAGGATATAACGATATTACTTTTATAGCTGGGTTAAGGGCTGATTATCACAATCAAGTGGGATATTTTATGACTCCCCGTTTGAATTTTAAGTACAATTTCAACGAGAATGAAGTCATTCGCCTTGCCGCTGGGCGGGGCGTTAGAGTAGCCAATCCGATTGCTGAAAACGTCGCTTTTTTAGCCACCAACCGCCAAATCGTCGTTGCAGATAATTTGAAAGCCGAGGATGCTTGGAACTTTGGCTTCAACTACGTTAAAACATTCAAAGTCAATAACTTAGAGTGGCGGGTAAGTGCCGATGCATACCACACCCGATTCGTGAACCAAATAGTGACCGATTTGGAGAGTGATTATCAAAAAGCGCAATTCTATAATTTGGACGGCAAATCTTTTTCCAATACCTTTTTGGTAATGCTCAACGCTGAGATACTGAGGGGGGTAGATATCAAGCTGTCTTATAAGTTGAACGACGTCAAAACCACCTATGCCGGAAAATTGGATCGCGTGCCGCTGGTATCGCGTCATAGGGGTTTAGCAACAGTAGATTACAAAACTGCGGACAAAAAGTGGATGTTCAATTTTACCACCCAAATCGTCGGGCAGCAGCGTTTAGCGGATAGAAGTTATGTGCCTCACGATTATTTTCATGACCATACTTACAAGTCTTTTTCACCAACGTATGCCCTGATAAATGCATCTGCTAACCGCTTTTTTAAGACATTTGAAGTGTATGGCGGTGTTGAAAACATCGCTAACTATACGCAACACAATGCTATTATAGCCGCCCATGAGCCGTCCAGCATCTACTTTGACGCCACGCAAGTCTATGCACCCATGATGGGTAGAAGGATTTACGCCGGTTTGAGGTGGTGGATTAATTAGTTTTGGTGGTTGGTGCTTGGCTTTGGAGTCATTTGCTAAATTTTTTATACACCCCATCAATGGCTGCTGCCAGTGTTCGGTCTTTATCAGTAACGATATTTCCGGCATCGTGGGTATTCAATTGAATATCCACGGTGTTCCAGACATTTGACCAATTGGGATGGTGGTTCATTTTTTCGGCATGAAAAGCTACTTCTGTCATAAAAGCAAAAGCTTCCATGAAATTTTTAAATTTGAAAGTCGCAGTCAAAGTATTGTTTTGTTCAGTCCACATAGCAGAGGTTGGGTTTAATTAAAAAATCAGATCAATACAACCTGTTGATTATCAAAATATTACAACAAAATGCGCGGCAATAAGTTATATATTTTAGTATAAAGTCTTGCAAACTACCTAAAAAGTATTAATTTTGCACGTCATTTTAAAAATGGCATGCTCCTGTAGCTCAGTTGGTTAGTAGCACCTGACTCATAATCAGGGGGTCACAGGTTCAAGCCCTGTCGGGAGCACCAATATAAAACATTGATTTTCAAGCGATTGTGTGGTTTACACAATCGCTTTTGTCATTCATAAACAATTAATAAAATGCTTTACCTTATTCTCAGTATCCTTTTTTCTGTTCTTTTGCTTGTGAACTTTCGCTTACATCCCAAATATGAAATTGATACGACACAAGCCATTGTATTCAATTATTGGGTGTGTGTGATTGTGGGGTGGTTTTTGCTGCCGGCAGGAAGTATTTTTGAGGTAAATTGGTCGACTGAGATAACTTATTATGCCCTTCTTTTAGGGTTGGGTTTTATTGTTGTTTTTATGTTGTCGGGTGCTTCTACCTTGAAGTCCGGTATTACAGCGACATCACTTGCCAATAATATGTCTTTGGTGATACCGGTTTTGTTTAATTTATTGGTGTTTAACACGTCCCAAAACTTTGGATGGTTAAATTACCTGGGATTAGGACTTGCCTTATTAGCTGTTTATTTGAGTACTTGGAAAAAAGCCGAAAAAGAGAGTGCGCATTCAACTAATAACGTTATCCTTCCATTAATGGTTTTTATGATGTACGGACTGACAAATACGGCATTCAATTATTTGAATCTCAAATATGTCAGTGCCAGCGGAACGACGATTGCTTTTATGCTGACGGCTTGTTTGGGTGCTATTATATCCGGGCTATTTTTACTAATATATCTGCGAAAAGCCATAGCTGTTAAAAACCTGATTGCAGCGATTCCTCTGGGTATTCTCAACTTTCTGTCGTTTTATTTTTTACTCAAAGCATTAGATGCCTTTAAAAACAACGGCGCGTATGTTTTGCCGGTGTATAATATAGGTGTCATACTTATTTCTACTTTTGTAGCAGTATTTTTCTTTAAAGAAAGATTGGCTAAAATTAACTGGATAGGTTTAGCATTGGCTGTGGTGGCTATTGTATTAATTTCTTGGACGGGCTTTTAGCGTGTCCGTTAACGGATTGTTATAAATATTTCCATCCTCGACGCACCGCTCTAAAGAGCATCACCAAAAAAAATACTCCTGTCCAACCCGCAATGCGGGCATATTGACTTTCACCTTCTTTGTGAAAAAGAAATCCCAGCGCTGCGGTGGTTATGAGCAACAATGTGAAAACCAATTGCTGTCCTACGGCATACAGCAACTTTGCTCCAACCTTTACATCGGGATTGTTAATGTACAACTCGCCTTTTTTAGCTTTTTGTAGCACTTGATGTAGTTCGTCCGGCAAGCCTAATGTTGTAGCGACGGTGCGGCGCAGCAAACCGTTGACAAACGAGAACATTCCCTCATTTTTCAGTATATATTGTTGAGCATAAGGTCGTACTATGTCCAACGGATTTAGAGTGGGGTCGAGAGCGTTGCAGAGCCCAAGCAAGAGTGTAATCATGCGGCTGAGGAGGACATAATCTTTGGGTACCTGCACCGTGCCGGCAATGCCATTGAAACCTATTTCTTGGACAAGGCTGAAAAGACTGTTATTAAAGGGATCTACTTTGATATCTTTAAAGTTTAACCCTTCCAATTTTACTTCATTTTGCAGGAAATTACGAACAGCATTGAGCATTTTCTCCGCCATTTGCTCTGCATCGTGGTTTTCAGCTAAAAAGCCCATCGAATGTAAAGCCGCTACCATAGCTGAGGTGTCGTTTCTTACTGCGGCTTCAATCAGTTGCGGAATGCCTTCTTGCAAAGCTGTGCTGAGCGTTGATACTGCGCCAAAATCCAGCAATACTACCATACCGTCCGGTTGAATGAGAATATTGCCAGGGTGGGGATCGGCATGATAAAAACCATCTTTGAACAGCATACGAGAATAGGCTCTCAAGAGGCAACTGGCAAGGTCGCGGCGGTTAACTTGCCACGCGTCAATTTGTGCCATATTGGATATTTTTACACCGTCATGCCAAGTTGTTGTCATGACTTTTGCCGTAGAAAAAGCGCGGTGCACAATCGGTACAGTAATGCCGGGTTCTTCTGAGAGATTCACTCGTATGAGTTCCATGGAGTTCGCTTCGCGGACAAAATCCAACTCTTCTTCAATCATTTTTCTCACTTGGGTGTAAAGATAGTCCATGCCTTTGATGTCATAAAACCAAGCGGAAAGGCGCGTTAATCGTTGGATAATCTCCAAATCTACTTGTGCGACTGTTTCAATGTCGGCGTGCTGCACCTTAACGACTACTTCGGTACCATCGTATAATCTGGCGCGATGGGCTTGACCGATGGAGGCAGCAGCCAGAGCGTTTTCATCAAAACGATCAAAAAGCTCATCTATGGGCTTGCCTAATTCACGCAAAATTCTGGCGCGTACCGTTGAAAAAGGTCTGGGAGGGATTTGATCTTGTAAAGCTTCTAATGGTTTTTGAAATGCTTCCGGTAAAAAATTAGATAAAATGGATAATATCTGCCCAAGTTTGATAAAGAGTCCATTGAGTTCCAGAATGGCATCTCGTACCCGTTCGGCGTTCCGTATGTGCTGTTGAAGAATCCGTTTGTTGTACCATGATTGCCCCAATATTTTTTTCAGAAACCAAAGTCGGACATAACTTAACATAACGACTGTAGTTGTCCAATAAGCTTTGCGCAGGCGGTACGAACGGGAATAGGTATTTTCTGTTGACATGAGTTGCTTGATTGACCTAAAGTGAACACAAAGATTAACAAAAACCTCTTCCAATTCCAATTTTTCACCTATTTTTGCGCCGTAAATTAAACAGCCGTCCTGCAAACGGTGTAGAAATATTAAGCAATGAAAAAATCTCGTCTTCACAACCGCGTGAACAGAGAAATTCTTATTCAGCAGATGCTGGAAAGCTCTGAATCACGTACTACTATTTCGTTTTATAAGTACCACCACATTGATAATCCGTTGACTTTTAGGGATGAACTTTTTCTGATGTTAGATGCAATCGGTATAAAGGGTAGGATCTACATCGCGCATGAAGGCATCAATGGTCAGATTTCCGTACCATCGCCCAATGTTGAATCGTTCAAAGAGACTTTGTATTCCATTGATTTCTTAAAAGGCATCCGGTTAAATATTGCGGTCAATGACAACGGCAAATCTTTTTTCAAACTTACCATTAAAGTGCGTCCTAAAATCGTGGCAGACGGTTTGGATGACTCGTCTTTCAATCCCTCTGATACCGGTGTTCACCTTACTGCCGAAGATTTTAACCGCTTGACCGACGATCCGAACACGATTCTGATTGACATGCGGAATCATTATGAAAGTGAGGTGGGTTATTTCGAAGGTGCCATTCGACCCGATGTGGAAACGTTCAGAGAAGAACTTCAAATAGCGGAAGACCTTTTGAAAGACTCTAAAAATGAGCATAAAAATCTGGTCATGTATTGTACCGGCGGCATCCGTTGCGAAAAAGCCAGCGCGTGGATGAAGCATCAAGGTTTCAAAAATGTTTTCCAATTAGACGGTGGTATCATTCAGTATGCTAAACAAGTGAAAAATAAGGGCTTGAAAAACAAGTTTAAAGGGGTTAATTTCGTTTTTGATGAAAGGCTGGGTGAGCGCATTTCAGATGAAATTGTCGCTAAATGCCATCAATGTGGCAAACCATGCGACACGCATAAAAATTGTGGTAATGACGCTTGCCATCTTCTTTTCATTCAGTGCCAAGACTGCGCTGTTCAATATGATAACTGTTGCTCTCAAAAATGTGCTGATTTTATACAATTACCTCTTGAACAACAAATCATCCGGCGAAAAACAGAAACTTTTAATGGGACTAAATTCGGGAAAGGTAGATATAAAGCGCATCACGATAGTGATGGATGGATGCAATAAGCGAATTTTCATTTTTTTATAATATATAATATACCTATAAAAAGGTTTAATGATGTGTTAGGTGTTAATATTTGTCAAAATGAGAGAAAAGAAAAGCCTTTGGCATTGATTGTGTACTTAATTACCCATTATTCAAAGTAGTTGAAAATTTCATAATTAATACAACATTCATGATTATTGCCAGAAGGTTCACACTTTTTATTTTTTTCCTGTTGACTATTGCCTTAGACTCTAAGGCTAATGATACTCTTAATATCGAAAATTACCTTTTTTCCAAACACATCAAAGCTGAAAAAACACGCGAAGGTATATTTTATACCATTTATACTGAGGGGGTAGGTGTAATGCCTAAAGATGGGGATTACGTTAAAATCCGTTATACGGGTAAATTGTTAGACGGAAAAACCTTTGATGAATCACCCATAAATGATCCTTTTATTTTCCAAGTGGGTTTTCAGCAAGTGATTCAGGGTTGGGATATAGTGATTCCGAAATTAAAGGTTGGCACCAAAGCAACAATATATGTCCCGGCTAAATATGGGTATGGCACTACGGGAATGGGTAATGTTATACCTGCCAATTCACCATTAGTTTACGACCTTGAAATTGAGTCTGTTTTGAGCAAGGAATCATATAATACCCATATGCGCGACCTCGAAGACCGTGAGCGCAAAGCTTTTTACAAAAAAATGGATGATGAATTCCTTCAAGATAAAGTTAAAATTAACGAATATGCCATTGCTCATAAGTTGAAAGTTCAGCGGACTGAATCGGGTTTAAGTTATCTTATCACGAAAGAGGGGAAAGGAGAAAGGGCAAAAGAGGGCAATTTGTTGATAGTGTCTTTCCAAGGGTATCTTTTAAACGACAAGTTGTTTGAATCCAACAATAATAAGCCTTTTACCTTTAAGTTAGGCGATGGAAGAGTCATTGAAGGCTGGGAGGAAGGCTTAAAATTATTCAACAAAGGGAGCGAAGGCTATTTATTAATTCCTTCAAAAATGGCTTTCGGGTCAATATCCTATGAAGAGGGGAAAATACCGGTTCCGCCTCATTCCAATTTGGTTTATAAAATACAGGTTATAGACATTCAGTAATGTTTTGAAGGCGGATAAGAAAAAAGAACGATGGAGGGTTTCCATCGTTCTTTTTATTTCAATTGTTCTCTTTGCTTAGTTCAGGGTGCTCAATTTTTTTTGCACTTCTTCAACCAATTTTTTCTGAGTCTCAATTTTAGCTTTATTGTCATCCTGTTGTTTCAGGTTGGTTTGAATATCCGCTTCGGCTTTTAGAATGCGTTTTTTATAGTCTTCAATGTCGCTGTGGAGATTTGTGTTTTTCTTTTCGAGGCTTTTTTGCTCGCTCTCCAACTTTTTCAAATTCTTTTGTTGTTCATCCAATTGTTCTTTAGTTTGCTCCCGCGTGACAGTAATAGCATAGTTGAACATCAACTTTTCTGCTTCGCTATATTTGTCAGCAAAATCTTTAGAATTGACATACGCCCCGCCAAGGTCAATCCAAAGAGTAGCAGTTGTGACATCGTTGCTTTCACTGAATTTCATATACATATCAACGGTGTTGCCGCCGCCAATTCCGGCAATCATCGCATTATCCAAAAAATATTCATCATTTTTTTTGTCTCTTTTGTAATCTCCTTTATATTGTTTTGCAAAATCTTTCCAAATTTTTTCAGCAAATTTAGCGTTCGTCTTAGGTAAACTTACAGTTAAACTATTCTTATTGCCTTGGCTCATCGAACGCTCAGATTCAGAGATTAGTGACTTAGATTCGACCCCTTTTGTGGTTATTTGCGCAAAAAAGACCGAAGGAATACTTAAAAACAATGTGAACAAAGTGATAATTTTCATAACTTTCATAAATTAAATTGTTAATAGTTTAGAATAAAAAGAGTCTTAATTTTACATGATGCAATAATGTTATTTCAAAATAACATTAAAAATAACACATTTTTTTATAAAAAAGTGCATGCTTTTTGATTAATAAAATAAAATGAGTTTACTTTTACTCAAACCGAATCTAATTTTTAACATAAATGTGTCAATCAAAACTGTTGTTGCTCATTATTATCATCTTAAATGCAGTAATATTGAGGAGCCAAAATCCTGACAAAGCGAATACGTATTATAAAGACGGCTACTATGCCAAAGCCATTCCTATTTACCAATCTATCCTTAAGAAAAAAGCCTCTCTTGAAATAAAAAGTAAACTTGCCAATTGTTATCGCATACTGAATCAAGCGGAAAAAGCAGCTACCGTATATCGTGACATTCTAAAAAGTGGAAAAACTCAACCCATTGATTATTTTCGATTGGGTGAAGTCATGATGATGCTCAGCCGATACGATTCAGCCAAAATCTATTTCAAACTATACAATGAACTCAATCCGGATGATGAGCGGGGCAATATGATGATGAATTCACTCGAAAAAATGAAGGACATCAATCCTGCCTTACAAAATGTTATTGTAGAACCCTTTAAGTACAACACTGACGCTGACGAAAGTGTTCCCGTTTTTTACAACGGAGGGTTAGTTTTCGCAAGCGATAGAAGTTCGGGTTTTAATTTATTAAAACAAAAAAATCAAACAACCGGACGCGATTATATCTCGCTTTACCTCAGTGAAAAAATGGGTGATACAGCTTTTAATAAACCTCAGGATTGGTCGTCAAAGTTTTCTGAGTTGAATAAAAATACGGGCAATATATCGTTCTCTGCCAATGGAAAAAACGCCTTCTTTTGCCGTAATAGTTTGACATCCAGCAAAAATGGCACTTATAATATGCAAATGTATTCTGCCGAGTTGAATCGCAGAGGCAAATGGGGAAAAATTAAACTTATCCCATTTTGCACCAACGAACAGAATTACATGTACCCCTCAGTATCTCCGGATGGTAAACAACTCTATTTTGTGATGGAGCGGGGAGATGGTTTTGGCGGACTGGATATTTATGTATCAAAAAAAACAAAAAAAGGGTGGTTAAGACCTGAAAATATCGGCGATAAAGTCAATACATCGGGACATGAAGGTTTTCCTTATATATCGGCTGATAACAAGTTGTATTTCTGCTCCAAAGGGCATACAGGCTATGGTGGATTCGATATTTTTGTCACTTATCAAGATTCGATTAGCAACGAATGGCACACGCCACAAAACCTTGGCATGCCGATTAATAGTGCTTACGATGATATTTCTTTCGCTTTTGCTGACAGCACTTGGGGCGCTTTCACGTCCGCTCGTAGCGGCCGAGGCGATGATATTTTCTTTTTTAAAATCAAAAATCAAATCACTACCGATGATTTACCTTTAGCGATGGCTCCTAATAAAGCCAAAAGTGGGTTTACTTTTGAGATCGAGACCGAACGCCAACCGGAATCCCCTGAAGATGATGATTTGTCCATAATAATGGATGCCGATACTATCAGCTATCTCACAAAACTTAACGAAAAACTCCTGACGGGCGAATTACATATTGGAGATGTATTCATTATGGAGAATATCCGTTTTGACAGTATTAACGACATAGTGTTAAACCCTGTGATTAAATCGGAAGTCGAAAAGTTAGTGGCTTTTTTACTGGAAAATAAAACAGTGAGTATCGAAATTGGCGCGCATACTGAGGGGGGGGTAGAAAAAGAGGTTTTGATTGATACTTCCGAAAAACGGGCAGAGGCAATCTCACAACATATGATTGATAAGGGGATAAAAAGCAAACGCCTGGTCGCTAAAGGTTATGGCGATTCGATGCCCCTCAAAACCGTTGGCGAAGATGCTCTTTCATGGAGAGATAATTTGCAAAACCAAAGAATTGAATTGAAAATATTGAAACTATAATTTTTATCACTAAATTTTTATTAACGAATCTAATTACAATTTTAATTATGTGCAGAAAAAATTTTACACGGAAAGCAAAAAGAATATTTCATGACATTATGACAGTGTTTGTTACGGTATATTAGTATCTTAATCACACTTGAAAATGGGATGAAATAGGTTTTCCCCCCGTGCTTTTTTTTTGCAATTTTCGATGTCAAAAGCGGTTGAAATCAAAATAAGATTTCAATCGCTTTATTATTTCCATCTAAAATATCGAATTTTCTATATGTTTTGCGAAAAAGGTTTATTTTAGCGCTGTTTTTTAGAAAAAGGATAACTTTATGCAATTTTTTAAATAAGACAAACCAAATTATTTTGACTTTTAAAAATATTCTTATTTATGGCATTTGATATTAAAATGGTTAAGGCGTTTTATAAAGACTACGCCAACAAAGTGGAAGCGGCTCGCCAAAAGCTTGGACGACCGATGACACTTACTGAAAAAATCCTCTTCGCTCACTTACACGAAGATTCAGAACTGAAAGATTATAAACGGGGCGGCGATTATGTGTTTTTCTCACCTGATCGCGTAGCAATGCAAGATGCAACTGCTCAGATGGCTTTGTTACAATTCACAACTTGTGGACGTAAGAAAGTAGCAGTGCCGTCAACCGTGCATTGTGATCACCTCATTCAAGCGAAAGTGGGTGCAACAGCCGATTTAAAGCGTGCTGAGGAGGAAAACTCCGAAGTTTATGCTTTCTTGAGAGATGTGTCTAACAAATATGGTATCGGTTTTTGGAAGCCGGGTGCCGGTATTATTCATCAGATTGTTTTGGAAAACTATTCTTTTCCGGGCGGTATGATGATTGGTACGGACTCTCATACAGTTAATGCCGGCGGTTTGGGTATGGTTGCCGTAGGTGTTGGCGGGGCTGACGCTGTGGATGTGATGGTCGGTTTGCCGTGGGAACTAAAAATGCCAAAATTAATTGGTGTGAAATTAACGGGTAAGCTTAAAGGCTGGACTTCCGCTAAAGATGTTATTCTGAAAGTAGCCGGCATTTTGACCGTAAAAGGCGGTACGGGTGCTATTGTAGAATATTTCGGTTCGGGTGCTCAATCGCTTTCTTGTACAGGTAAAGGAACTATCTGTAACATGGGTGCTGAAATCGGTGCTACAACCTCTACTTTTGGTTATGACAAATCTATGGAGCGTTACTTAAAAGCGACAGAGCGTGCCGATGTGGCGCGTTTGGCTAACCGCGTGAAAAAAGAATTAACGGGTGACGCTGATTGTTACGCCAATCCTGAAAAATATTTTGATCAGGTCATTGAAATCAATTTGTCGAAACTTGAGCCACATATCAATGGTCCTTTCACACCGGATTTGGCTTGGCCCATCTCAAAATTTGCGGCAGCGGTTAAAAAGAACGGCTATCCACAAAAACTATCAGTGGGTTTGATTGGCTCTTGTACCAACTCCAGCTATGAAGATCTTGACCGTGCAGCATCGGTAGCCAAACAAGCTGTGGCGAAAGGTTTGAAAGCAGGTTCTGAATTCACGATTACGCCGGGTTCGGAGCAAATCCGTTACACTGTTCAACGTGATGGTTTGTTAGAATCTTTTGAAAATATGGGCGGCGTGGTATTGGCGAATGCTTGTGGCCCTTGTATTGGCCAGTGGGCGCGTCACGGTGCTGAAAAGCAAGAGAAAAACTCAATCATCACATCTTTTAACCGAAATTTTTCGAAACGGGCAGATGGTAACCCTAATACCCACTCTTTTGTGGCTTCGCCTGAAATGGTAACAGCTATGGCAATTGCGGGTGATTTGACTTTCAACCCCTTGAAAGATACCTTGACCAATAACAAAGGCGAACAAGTAAAACTTGACCCGCCTAAAGGAGAAGAGTTGCCACCAAGAGGCTTTGCGGTTGAAGATGCCGGTTATTTAGCTCCGGCTAAGAGTGGCTCTAAAATCAAAATCAGCGTTGATAAAAAATCCAAGCGTTTGCAATTGTTGAAGCCTTTCGTGCCAATCTCGCCAGCTGAGGTGAAGGGTATGAGATTACTCATCAAAGCAAAAGGTAAATGTACCACTGACCACATTTCAATGGCGGGTCCTTGGTTAGAGTACCGTGGGCATTTAGAAAATATCTCTAACAATTGCCTTATCGGCGCAATTAACTATTTCAACGAGCAAGCCAACAAGGTTTTGAATACGGTAAAAGGCGATTTTATGGGTGTTCCGGATTCTGCTAAGACATATATGAAAGCAGGTATTGGCACTCTTGTATTCGGTGAAGAAAACTACGGTGAAGGCTCAAGCCGCGAACACGCTGCAATGGAACCCCGCTTTTTGGGTGTCAAAGCGATTGTCGTCAAATCATTCGCCCGTATTCACGAAACCAACCTTAAAAAACAAGGTATGTTGGCGTTGACGTTTGTTAATCCGGCAGACTACGATAAGGTACGTCAGGATGATACCATTGATATCGAAGGTTTGGACACTTTCACAGCGGGTAAAAACTTGACAATTGTTTTAAACCATTCTGATGGCAGCAAAGAATCTTTTGAGGTTAAACATACCTACAATGACCAACAAATCGAGTGGTTTCATTCAGGCTCAGCTTTGAATAAAATTCGCAAAGACTTGGGTATGAAATAATTGAATCCAAGAGTTCGATAGAACGTGAAATACAAAATCCCGGATTTCCTTTTATAGGAGATTTGGGATTTTTTTTGTAAAAAGGATGTCTCGAAATATGCAAGTCCGTTGGGCTTGCAATACTTCTATTGACGACTTTAAAAAGTCCATCTTGCCAAGAATATATCCTTCTGTTTACTTCCAATATTTTTTTAATAAATCTTGAAATTTTTTCTGCTGCCTAAACTTTTCCCACCGATTGTCTTGTGCATATAATTCGGCGGTAATACCTTCCGTTGGATTGCGATTTTGCAACGCTTTTTCCAAATAGGCGTAAAAATGGGCATCATCCCCTTTTAAAGCCATAACCTCCGCATAGGTATCCCATGAGTTACCGTCATTAGGTTCAGCCAAAACGGCTTTTTTCAATACTTCTTCCGCCTCGGAGTAATCTTTTTTATCTATATAAAAATAAGAAAGGTTATTGTAGGCAAAAGAAGCCCGCGGCAACAAATTGATAGCTTTTTGGTATTTGGTTAGAATATTTTTGTCATCACCGCCACATTTTTGAAGCATATATGCCCAATTAGCGTATGTCCAACCCATCGCCATATTTCTATCCAAAAAAATACTGTTAAATCCTTTTTTCTCAATCGTCTCCGCTACATGGGCAGCTCGTTGTGCAATCGGCACAAAAGCTGCCGTATCATTTTTTGATTGATTTTCAAGATATACTACCTGAGACATTAGTATGTTGACAATTTGGGCATAAGCAGCAAGGTCATTTGGGTAAATCTTCTGTAATTCCTCCGCTTTAGCGATAGCGCCCTCGAAATCTTGTTGTGCTAAAAGTAAATTTGTCACACTCATAAACCATTGGATGCGATCATAATCGTAAGTAGCGCTTTTTCGATTGTTATTCAACTTAAAATCAATATCTTGTAGGAGTATACCGGCTTCTGAGAACTGCTGTCGGTCAAGATAATAATAGACTAAATACTGGGGCGAAGTTTGCCGAATCAAAAAAACGGCTCCTTCGTGAATGATGCTATCTAACGGTTTTTTGTTGTTTATACTGAGGGGGGTCGAAATGCCGTCTGGCATATGTAAAGTAAGTTTCACAATATTGCTATCTAAGGTTATATCTCCTTTTATAGTCTTATCCTTTTTACCTAAAAGCACTTTTCCGACTTGAAATAGGGCGTGCAAATCAAAATATCCGGCTCGGCTGCCCGCACTGAAGTTGAGGTCGGGGCGATATAATACTTTTCGATATGCTTCAGGATTTTGCTCGTCGTAATATTTTTCCGATAAAATCATTTGCATCTCTGACAAAATTTTATTGATAACTACATCGTTAGTATATCCCCTTTCCGCCAGTGAAGGGGGGACACTGAAAGTATCAAAAACGTACGATTCGTCTTTTATAGCTTGTCTAAAAGCCCATAATATCCAAAACACGAGTAGAACCAGAAAAATTCTGCCTGACAATCTCAAAATACGGTCGGCATTTTTAATGTAGTCCATAAACTTAAGAGAAGTATCTTTTGTTGTAGGTTTCATGATGGGTAATTCTTTTAATAAAAATGACCGACAAAGGTAAAGGTTGTCTCTATGTTTTTACACCAAATTTAATGACAATGGCTTCAGTAAAATATTTTTTTTCACTCGCTTTTTTTTCACTTTATATCATGAGTTGCTCTGCACAGCAACCAGCGGATAGAGCGAAGAGTCAAAATCCGGAATTTGATAAAAAAATAGCTTCTTGGCTCAATTTTACTGTGCCGACAGTCAGTCCCACCGACGTGAAAAAAATGTCTGATGTTTTGCTCCTTGATGCGCGGGAGAAAGAAGAATACAATATCAGCCATATTGCCAATGCGGTTTTCATTGGTTACAACCACTTTGAAAAAGACGTTTTGAAGGATACACCGAAAGACAAACCCATTGTAGTGTATTGTTCGATTGGATATAGGAGTGAAAAAATAGGCGAGAAGTTGCAAAAAATGGGTTACACAAAAGTCTATAATTTATACGGTAGTATTTTTGAATGGGTCAATCAAGGTAATCTTGTCGTTGATAATCAAGGTGTTACAACAAAAAAAGTCCATACTTTTAACCGCAGTTGGAGTAAATGGGTAGATAAAAACAAAGCGGAGAAGGTTTGGTGAATTCGTTGATTGTTATTCGAATATCCGTTAGCGACGATTAACGATTATACGAATAACCAACTCCTACTCTTCCTTCATAGCCGTTTCTACGCGCACAGCGCGCAAGGCTGCCGGCAAAGAAGCCAAAACACCAATAACCATCACTGTAATGGCAACGATGATGAAGTCAATCATTTTCAAAGCCACCGGATAACGGTCTGTTGCGAAGCCCGGAGGCAGCGGAACGACCCCCCCCTCAGTATAGATGTGAAATAGGTATAAAACGATAGCTATTAAAAAACCTAAAATTAAACCTAACCCACACAACAATAATCCTTCGTTCAAAAATATATTTCGGATGGTGCTATCTTGAGCGCCCATACTTTTGAGGATGGATATATCTTTTCTCTTCTCTAAAACTATCATCCACAAAGAGCCCACCATATTAAAAGCGACCAATAGAATAGTAAGGCTTAAAATAGCATAACTCATCCATTTTTCAATATTCATGAGTTTTAAAAAAGCTTCGTCTTGCTGGTAGTGGTCTTTTATAATAAAAGCATTCCCCATTACCACCCGAATCTTAGAAAGCACTGTTTTAATATCTGTATTAGGCTTTAATTTTATCTCATAAGCACTGACCTCGTCATAAGCTCTCAATATATCCCGCATAAACTCCAGATTGGTCAAAACATATTGGTTATCTACCTCAGATTGAATGACAAATGCACCGGCAGGGTAAACCAAACGCTTTGAAAAAGGAGGTTCAAACATGCCGACATCTTCGCGTTTGGGCATATAGACACTGAGGGGGGTCAACATATTCTTTTCATACACGCCCAATTGATTGCGGATGCCGCCGCCCAACACGGCAAAATTGTTTTGTCCATCAAAAAGTAAATACCGCCCTTCTCTGACCGTAGAATCTATGCGGTTGATTTTTAAAAAATTATCATCTACACCCTTTAAAGTTCCGAAAGCCTGAGATTTTTCGTATTCAAAAAACGCCGTTTCTTCTAATGTTTCTGAAAGCTCCTCTACGCCTTCTATTTGCCGTAATTGTTTGATAATCATTGTATCTGACATGAAAGTTTTCCCCTTAGCAGTCGTGATTTTGATATCGGGATTGAAATTGCTCATCATTCCCGTTATCAATTTTTCGAAACCATTGAAAACTGATAACACCAGCACCAATGCCGCCGAACCCAATGACAAGCCCAGCACCGAAATACCACTGATGATATTGATGGCATTGGTGCTTTTTTTGGCAAAAAGATACCGTCGGGCTATTTTAAGAGATAAATTCATGGATTAATCAGTAATCTTGTTCAATACGGCCATTATCAAGTATTTCAAATCTTCTCACTTTGGTGGAGTCTGCCACATACTCTTTTCCAGCTTCTTCAACCCCCTCGGCGGAGTGAATCGTAAAATCTTCTTTTAAAAAACAAACAATGCGTTTCACGGAATTGCCCACAATTTTTGTTCCGGCAACCGCTTTTTTATCAATCATCACGCCGCTTTTTTCATCGTAAATAGCCAGTATATAATCATAATTCAGTAAACCCGCTTTCCAATAAATGATAGCTTTAAACCCTTTTTTGTCAATAGGCAATTGAAAACAGGCTACATATTCCGTCATGTCATCCTGAACGGTGGTTTCATATTTAGCAATAAATTGTTCTACCATCAGCGGCGGTAGAGGGTCATTTTCTTTCGAAAAATCATGATGTGAGTCTTCACTCAATACAACCGGCAAATCCACTTTTGGGAACTTGCTCAGAAAATATTCAAATTTGATTGTCATTTTTATTACAGCTTAAAATTAAGTGTGCAAATGTCTTTCATTTTATTGAAAAAACACAATTCTATATTTCCCAATTATAATTCCCATATTATAAAATGAAAAATAAGACCATTTAGAGTAAATTTATTTAAATGAATTCTAAATAAGAAAATTCAAAATGAAATGTTAAACAGAAATTTGTCAATAAGGTTTTTGTATATAGTTTTGTAGATATGTACAGCTTTGTTACGATAAACTAACTTTTTTCACATTTCACATTAAACTGGCTTTTAAAAGCGCTGACAAATATGAATTGGTTAATTAATTATTTCACATCCTCCATTGGTCGTAAGCTGATTATGAGCTTAACGGGTTTATTCTTAATTCTCTTTTTAGTGGTTCACTTAGTTGGTAATTTACAATTATTAAAAGGAGATGAAGGAGAAGCGTTCAATAAATATACCTACTTTATGACGCATAACCCGCTTATCAAGACCATTTCGTATGGTTTGTATTTCTTCATTATTGTGCATACCATTCAAGGTTTAGCTCTATATTTCGCTAACCGTAAGGCTAAAGGTCAAACTTATGCTGTTAAAACGATTCCTCCGGGTGTCAACTGGGCTTCGCAAAACATGGCTTTATTAGGCACTCTGATTCTTTTTTTCCTTATCATCCACATGGGTGACTTTTGGGCAAAAATGAAATTGGGTGAACTCAACAAGCTCAGTTACGGCAACTTTGCTGAAGGTGAGCCTATTGCCAACTTGTACGAACGAGTAGCGGAAGCATTCACCAATCCGCTTATCATTGCGGTGTATGTCATTGGTCAAGTGGTTCTGTTTTTTCACTTAACGCATGGCTTCCAATCAGCATTTCAAACGCTGGGCGTGAACCATCCTAAATATACACCGTTTATTAAAGGGTTGGGCACAGTTTACTCAATCCTTGTCCCGCTGGGATTCGCTTTGATTCCAATTATCTATTATTTTACAAAGTAGTAAATTTTACCCCCCCTCAGTATCCTGATTATTTCAGGGTGATTTTTTTTTTGACGATTTGTTTTATTAAAATTTAAAACATTTTCTACATATAATGGCTAAAGAAATTACTGTTAACGGTATGAACATTAAAGCAGGTAACCGCAAATTAGAGTCAAAAGCTCCAGAGGGTCCTCTTGCTGAAAAATGGACGAAATATAAAAGCTCAATGCCACTTGTTTCACCCGCTAATAAAATGCGGATTGACGTTATTGTGGTGGGTACGGGCTTAGCAGGGGCTGCTGCAGCTGCTTCGTTAGGTGAATTGGGTTATAACGTGAAAGCGTTTACATATCATGATTCTCCTCGCCGCGCACACTCCATTGCAGCTCAAGGTGGTATCAATGCTGCTAAAAACTACCGCAACGATGGCGACTCGGTTCATCGTTTGTTTTATGACACTATCAAAGGGGGTGACTATCGCGCTCGCGAATCCAATGTTCATCGCTTAGCTGAAGTATCAACTGAAATTATTGATCAATGCGTGGCACAAGGGGTACCTTTTGCGCGGGAGTATTCGGGTATGTTGGATAACCGCTCATTCGGTGGTGTGCAAGTGTCTCGAACTTTTTATGCGCGCGGTCAAACGGGACAACAATTATTGATTGGCGCTTACCAATCCCTTAGCCGCCAAATCAGCGCCGGATCGGTCAAAATGTATAACCGCCATGAAATGCTTGATCTCGTAGTCGTGGACGGCAAGGCGCGGGGTATTATCGTTCGCAATCTTTTAACGGGTAAATTGGAGCGTTTTTCTGCTCATGCAGTTGTATTGGCAACGGGAGGATATGGCAACGTTTTCTACCTGTCTACCAACGCTATGATGTGTAACGTGACCGCCGGCTGGAGAGCACACCGCAGAGGAGCATTCTTTGGCAACCCTTGTTTTACTCAAATTCACCCGACTTGTATTCCGGTTTCTGGCGATTATCAGTCAAAATTGACTTTGATGTCTGAATCATTGCGCAACGATGGTCGAATTTGGGTGCCAAAAAAGAAAGAAGATTGCGGCAAACACCCTAACGAAATTAAGGAAGAAGATAGAGACTATTACTTGGAGCGCATTTATCCGGCGTTTGGTAACCTCGTACCGCGTGACGTGGCGTCTCGTGCTGCCAAAAACGTGTGTGATGAAGGTCGTGGAGTAGGAAAATCAGGTTTAGGTGTTTATCTCGATTTCAAAGCGGCTGTCGAGCGTATGGGCGAAGATAAAGTGCGTGAGCGTTACGGGAACTTGTTTGATATGTACGCTAAAATCACGAACGAAAATCCTTACAAACAGCCGATGCGTATTTACCCTGCTGTTCATTACACAATGGGCGGTATTTGGGTGGATTACAATCTCGAAACCACCATTCCGAACTTATTTGCTGCGGGTGAAGCCAATTTCAGTGACCACGGCGCCAACCGGTTGGGTGCTTCGGCTTTGATGCAAGGTTTGGCGGATGGTTATTTCGTGTTGCCTTACACCATCGGCACATCGCTTTCAAAGGACATTCGGACGGGTAAAATTTCAATTGACACGCCTGAATTTGAAGCAGCAGAAAAAGCGACTCAATCAAGAATTGATCAATTGCTCAACAACAAAGGCAACCAATCCGTCGAAAGTTTCCACCGCCGATTAGGGAAAATCATGTGGGATTATTGCGGTATGGCGCGCAATGCAGAAGGATTGAAAAAAGCTATTGATATGATTCGGGAATTGCGCAACGAATACTACAAAGATGTATTTGTTCCCGGCACTCAGGATGAATACAATCCAGAATTAGAGAAAGCTCTTCGCGTGGCTGACTTTATCGAATTGGGCGAATTGATGTGTATTGACGCTCTCAATCGCAACGAATCTTGTGGCGGGCATTTCCGTGAAGAATATCAGGATGCACAAGGCGAAGCGCTCCGACAGGATGATGAATATGCTTACGTGGCGGCTTGGGAATTCTCCGGTGACCCTTCTGACCCGATTTTGAATAAAGAAGAATTGATATTCGAAAATATCAAATTGACCACGCGTAGTTACGCATAAAATAGATTATTCCAACTATCATAAAATCATTGGAAAAAATGAAACTTAATTTAAAAATCTGGCGTCAAGGCGGTAAATATAATACAGGACAATTGGTTAATTATACACTCGATAATGTGAGTGACCACATGTCTTTTCTCGAAATGCTCGATGTCTTGAATGAGCAATTGATTTCAAAAAAAGAAGAACCCGTCGCATTCGAGCATGATTGTCGGGAAGGTATCTGTGGTACTTGCTCTATGGTTATCAATGGTCGTCCTCATGGCCCTTGGAAAGCTACTACGACTTGCCAATTGCACATGCGGGAGTATAAAGACGGTGATACTATCGTGATTGAGCCTTACCGTGCAAAGTCCTTTCCGGTTATCAAAGACCTCGTGGTTGACCGGTCGGCATTCGATCGCATTATCCAAGCCGGTGGGTACATTTCAGTATCAACGGGCCAAGCGCAAGATGGTAACGACATTCTGATAGGTAAAGATTTAGCCTCTAAAGCTTTTGATGCGGCTACTTGTATCGGTTGTGGTGCATGCGTGGCGGCTTGTCCTAATGGCTCGGCTATGCTGTTTACATCTGCTAAGGTGTCACATTTGGGTTTGTTGCCACAAGGTCGTCCGGAAGCAGCTCGTCGAGCACAATCCATGGTTCATCAGCATGATAAAGAAGGCTTTGGCATGTGCTCTAACATCGGTGCTTGCGAGGCAGAGTGCCCAAAAGAAATCAGTATTGACAATATCGCTCGCTTAAATCGGGAATTCAATTCTGCTACTTTTACGGCGGATCTTGAAAAAGCGGAAGTGGGCGGCATGTAAAATAATTTTAGGTACAAAAAAAGCGGTCTGATACCCCTCAGTATCAGACCGCTTTTTTTTATGGAATAAATCGCGTAGTTACTCCGACATATCCATGGTGTGAAACACATTCGATACATCATCATCGTCTTCAAAACGTTCCACCAATTTGATTACCGCTTCTGCCTCTTCATCGCTCAGTTTTTTTGTCACGTTCGGGATGCGTTCTAAAATAGCTTCTTCTACCTCAATATTTTTTTCTTCAAAAAACTTTTGCATAGAACCGAAGTCAGTAAAATTGCAAGAAATGACGAGTTCTTCATCTTCAACTTTGATTTCATCCAAACCATAATCTATCATTTCGAGCTCCATTTCTTCATAATTGGGCATAGCATCTTTTTTTACCCGAAAAACGCCTTTACGGGTAAACATATAATCTACCGAACCACTTGTCCCCAATGAACCACCGCCGCGATTGAAATGCATACGGATATTAGCGACAGTACGGGTCGGATTGTCCGTCGTTGTTTCAACCAAAAACGCAATACCATTGGGACCATAACCTTCATATACCACTTCGGCAAAATTTTCCGAGTCTTTTGACGTCGCTCTTTTGATTGCCGCTTCCACATTAGCCTTGGGCATATTGGCTTTTTTACTGTTTTGAATGGCTAAACGCAAACGAGGATTATTGTGCGGATCACCACCCCCTTCTTTTATGGCAATGGCTATCTCGCGACCGATTTTAGTGAATACGCGCGCCATATTGCCCCAACGCTTTAACTTCGACGCTTTCCGATACTCAAACGCTCTTCCCATGATTCTTTGATATTAGGATATTGTGATTTTAAAATTCTTTAAATGTAATCTATTTTACTGCAAAAAGCGGCGCAAAGTTAGAATTTTTCTAAAAAAAACAAAAGAGTAAATGTGAAAAATACCCCATCAGTATAAAGTAAAAAAAAGCATATGTTCACAGATTTTGACCAACGCTCTCTTTTCCCTACTTTTGCACAATTATTTTGAAAATACATAAATATGTCGAAACCAAGCATTCCTCAAGGTACCCGCGATTTTACCCCTGAACAGGTGGCTAAGCGGACTTATATTTTTGATACGATTAAAAAAGTATTCACTAAATACGGTTTTCAGCCTATCGAAACGCCCACGTTAGAAAATCTCTCTACGCTCACTGGCAAATATGGTGACGAAGGAGATAAATTATTGTTCAAAGTTCTGAACAATGGGGATTATCTGTCAAAAGCAGACCCCTCAGTATTGGCTGAAAAAAATTCGACAAAACTGATTTCTCAGATTTGTGATAGAGGATTGCGCTACGATTTGACTGTTCCGTTTGCTCGGTTTGTGGTGATGCACCAAAATGATATCGCTTTCCCTTTCAAACGGTACCAAATTCAACCGGTTTGGCGTGCCGACCGCCCTCAGAGGGGCAGATATAGAGAATTTTACCAATGCGATGCTGATGTAGTCGGCTCAAATTCGTTGGTATATGAAGCCGAATTTGCTCAGATATACGATGAAGTTTTTTCACATTTGGGTTTGAAAGTCGTCATCAAAATCAATAATCGCAAAATTTTGTTTGGCATGGCAGAAGCAGCCGGTATCCCTGATAAGTTTATGGATATGACTGTTGCTATTGATAAGTTGGATAAAATCGGTTGGGAAGGCGTCAAAACGGAGTTAGAGAATCGAGATATTCCGGCATCCGGTATTGAGATGATTCATACTTTGTTGAAAATCAATACCTTAAGCGAATTGGAAAAATATGGTGATAAAAGCCCTTCTTTGCTCAAAGGCATTGAAGAACTCTGCACTTTTCATCAATATTTTGACCTTAAACCACATGCAAATGATATTCAATTTGATATTACACTTGCTCGAGGTTTGAATTATTATACAGGGTGTATTTTTGAAGTGGCTGCTAAAGATGTGAAAATGGGCAGTATAGGCGGTGGCGGGCGGTATGATGATTTGACCGGTGTTTTTGGATTGAAAAATGTTTCAGGCGTGGGCATTAGTTTCGGAGCGGATAGGATTTATGATTGCCTTGAAGAACTCGACCTTTTTCCCAAAGAAACGCAGCAAAGTCTTAAAGTGCTTTTTATTGCTTTTGACGCGGAAAGCCACCTATACGCATTCAAAGCACTCACGCAAGTGCGCAAAGAGGGAATCAACGCCGATATTTACCCCGACCCGACAAAAATGAAAAAACAATTGGATTATGCCGATAAACGCCAAGTGCCGTTTGTTGTCATTATTGGCTCCGACGAGATGCATTCAGGCGAATTGGTACTGAAAAATATGATTTCAGGAGAGCAACAGAAACTTCCATTGGAAAAAATAATGGACATACTGAGGGGTCTAATTCCCCCCGAGTACTCGGGGTCGGGAGGGTAATTTTTACAACTTTTATAACCTTGAAACTATGACAAACAACCGTGTTAAAAACCAAGTAACTGAAATATTGTCTAACAATTGGTACACACTGCGAAAAATCACGTTCGATTACCTCAAAAAAGACGGTAATTGGCAAACTCAAACCCGCGAAGCCTACGATAGAGGCAACGGCGCAGCCATTTTGCTGTATAATAAAGAGAATAAAACCGTGGTTTTGACGCGCCAATTCCGGATGCCGACTTATATAAACGGGAATGAAACAGGTATGATGATAGAGGTTTGTGCGGGTCTTTTAGATGAGCATGAGCCGGAGGATTGTATTCGCCGCGAAACGGAAGAAGAAACGGGGTATAAAATCAAAGATGTTCACAAAGTTTTTGAGGCATATATGTCGCCCGGTTCAGTGACCGAAATTCTGTATTTTTTTACAGCCGAATATTCAAAAGAGATGAAAATGACAGATGGTGGGGGTCTGGAACACGAAGAAGAAGATATTGATGTTTTAGAATTGCCATTTCATCAAGCGCTTTCGATGATTAGGACGGGTGAAATCAGAGATGCTAAAACAATTATGCTATTACAGTATGCTCAAATTAACAATTTGATATAAAAAACGTTTTAAATAGGGGTTTTGTTTTGAAACCTCGGAAGGGATATATTGATTGCACATAAGCGTGTTTTTTTTATAAAAAATAATAGCGAATGATGTAATAGATTAGTATTTTTGGAATTCAATGCTGTAAAAGTTTCAATAAAATTCAAAATATATAAGACAGATGTTACAATCTATTTGGGATGATGTAAAAAGAGAGTTTCAATATGGCAATATGGTGACACGGCTCATTATTGTCAACGCTACTATTTTTATTCTGGTTAATATAGTAAAACTGATATTAAAGTTCCCGAATCCGCTCGACCCTATTCCTTATAATACTTTTTTGCACTTTTTTAGTATGCCCCAATCGGGCAGTTTTTTATTGACACATCCTTGGACATTGATTACAGCTATGTTTTTACACCAAGATTTTGGTCATCTTCTTTGGAATATGTTGGCTTTTTATTGGTTTGGTCGCGTAGTGGGTGATCTTTTAGGCAATCATCGCATTTTACCATTGTATCTACTGGGCGGTATTACCGGTAATATTGTCTTTTTTATTGTTTCGAATGTTTTTGATATGGGTACTTTTGCCTTGGGCGCCTCAGCTGCAGTGACGGCAATGTTGGCTTGCGCAGCAATGGTAGCACCTGATTATATTTTCAATGTTTTACTCATCGGCCCCGTCAGGTTGAAATATATTGCATTAGTTCTTCTTTTTCTGGATGTTATTGCTATCGCTAATAGTTTTAATGCTGGTGGAAGTTTTGCTCATTTAGGCGGTGCAGCTATGGGTTTTTTGTTCGTTTATGCCCTTAAAAGAGGTATTGATTTAGGTAAACCAATAAATTTGCTCATGACATCTGTTACAAATTTGTTGACCGGAAAAAGCAAAAAAACGTTTTCTTTCAAAAAAGGTGAAAAAGAATTTGCTCGTTCGGAACGCAAAACCCAAAGCACATCACGAGCAGGCCGACAATCGGACGGTCAGAAAGATTCAAACGGAGCGGGGATTACCGAGCAGGAACGTTTAGATATTATTCTGGACAAAATCAAGCAAAAAGGATATGATAGTCTGACAAAGGATGAAAAAGAGTTTTTATTCAATGCCAGCAAAAAATAACTCATAAAATCTATACTCTTAACGTTTTAAAGAGGTTCTATTTTCATGAAAAGTAGAATCTCTTATTTTTTAACACTATGGTTCGTTTTCTCAGAAAAATCAATCTTTGGCTCATTTTTTTTACATTTATTTCCTACAGTGCGCCTTTTATCAGCCCTCATACAGTCTCTTTTGTGCTGTTTATTGGTTTGGCTTATCCGTGGCTGTTGTTGTTGAATGTTATTTTTATTATTTTATGGGCTTTGAGCCGGATGAAATATTGGTGGTATTCCACGGTTTGTGTGTTATTAGGATGGCACTATCTAACCAGTGTTGTCGGTTTTAATTTCAGTGATAAAAAACCTACGGGACAAGCAATAAAAGTCATGACGTATAATGTGGGTGGTATAGCTGTAAAAGGTGACAAACTTTTCAAATTCAATGATTTTCTTACCGCTCAGAACTGCGATATTATTTGTGCACAGGAGTTTTCGGGAACATCAGCCATAGAATATAAAAATCAGACGGAACGCTCATCGGTTTTATCTCAAATGCCTTATAACGTACCTTGTCAGGCAAATACAATCACTATTTTCAGTAAATATCCAATTGTTCAAAAAGGTAGTTTGAGCTTCGAAAACTCCAATGGTAGTAATGGCTGTTCATTCGCCGATATTCAAATAATGGATAAAATTATTCGCGTTTATGCCGTGCATTTGCGTTCAAACACTGTAACGGATATTGCGGATGACTTAGCGGATGATAATTATGAAAAGAGAGCCACTTGGTCAAAAATATTCACTATGCTGCGACGTGTTCGCAAAATGGCGCAGCATCGAGCAAAAGAATCTGAAAAAATAGCGGCTCACATTGCCTCAAGCCCTTATCCAGTTATTGTGTGCGGCGATTTTAATGACATTCCCGTGTCCTACAGTTACAATTTATTGAGTACAAATTTGAACGATACATTCTCAGAACGGGGTTTCGGCTTTGGTGTCACTTACAACGGCAATATTCCCGCTTTGAAAATTGACCATATTTTAACGGATAAAAAAATGGTTGTTTTCAGTTGTAAAATATTGAAAGTGCCATTTTCAGACCATTATCCGGTAGTGAGCGAAATTGGACTTCCATAGTGCGAATTTTAATTCGCTTAAAAATAAATATCCTCAATTTATTAAAATTAATTTTTTACGCGGATTAAAATTCGCACTACGTACGTTACACAAAAAGCGCTTGATACAGTTCTTCTACCTTGCCAACCGTTTTGATTTTTATTTTAAACTTCTTTTCATCCAACCCCTTAACGTTGTATTTCGAAATATAAATTTCTCTGAAACCCAATCTATCCGCTTCCTGTATGCGTTGCTCGATGCGGTTTACAGTTCTGATTTCGCCGGACAGACCGACTTCTCCGGCAAAACAAATATCGTGAGGCACACTCACATCTTCCAATGATGAAATTAAAGCACTCACAATGGCTAAATCAATGGCGGGATCATCCACTCTGATACCTCCGGCAAGATTCAGAAAGACATCATTCATTGCAAAAGGGAAACCACACCGTTTTTCCAAAACCGCTAAAAGCATGCTCAATCGGCGAAGGTCAAAACCGGTAGCCGACCGTTGTGGCGTACCATACACAGCACGACTGACCAATGCCTGAACTTCAATCAAGATAGGGCGTTGACCCTCTATCGTCGAACAGATAGCCGAACCGCTCAAATCTTCATCTTTTTGAGACAATAACAACTCAGAAGGATTAGATACTTGTCTTAAGCCAGTGGATTGCATCTCATAAATCCCCATTTCGTCAGTCGAACCGAAACGATTTTTGAGTGTTCTTAAAATCCTATACGTATAATTTTGGTCACCTTCAAACTGTAAGACAACATCTACAATATGTTCTAATAACTTAGGGCCGGCAATAGATCCTTCTTTAGTGATATGCCCGATGATAAAAATAGGGATATTGGTTTCTTTCGCAAAACGCTGCAATTCACCCGCGGTTTCGCGCACTTGCGAAATACTACCCGGTGTAGAGTCAATATGCGGTGCGGCAAGTGTTTGGATAGAGTCAATAATAATTATGTCGGGCTCAAGCTCTTGGGCGTGTTGAAATATTTTGGTGGTGCTGGTTTCGGTGAGAATATAGCAGTCTGAATGTTTTTCGGCAACCCGATCTGCCCGCATTTTTATTTGCTCTTCGCTTTCTTCCCCACTCACATACAATACACGGGCATGAACACCCAATGTCAATTGTAACATGAGCGTGGATTTACCAATACCGGGTTGCCCGCCTATCAAAATCAGAGAACCCGGTACAATACCACCGCCCAAAACTCGATTCAATTCATCGTCAGGAGTGACGAGCCTATGTGTCGTTCCGGTTTTGATATTACTGAGGGGGGTCGGTCTGGGGTCAATTTGCTTTGCGCCTTTCCATATTTTTTGGCGCTCTTCCCTTTTACTTTCTTTTTGAATGACTTCTTCAACGTATGTATTCCATTCACCACACGAAGGACATTTGCCAACCCACTTAGGAGAGGTGGCACCGCATCCGGAACAAGCGAATATCTTTTTTATTGCGCTCACTTTTTTTATATTTTTTTAAAACAAAAAATTTTAGCAAAAAAACAAAAAATGTTTCAAAAAAACAATTGTTCGTCAAATAAAAAATATTAAACCTTATAGAATTTATGGGGGCTATATAAATTATCAAAAAAAAGGCACAATAATGGACAAAAAACACTGAGGGGTACCAATCTTGACGATTGACACCCCTTAGAATATGTTAATCAGAGTTCCAAAAACCTGAAAATAATGAAAAAAAAGAGCGAGCTTATGGAGCAGTTCTACCCCCCGATGAACTGCTCCGGCTCGCTTATAGAGTCGTAAACGACCCTAAATCTTTATATTTTAACTTATATTTAAAATTTAATTTCGTTTGATGTTTACTTATTTCCTAAAATCATGCCACTTTTGCCAAAGGAATTTTAGAAACCACAAATTTTTCAGAAATAATTTTTAGTTGATTGTTTTCTGCCAAATTTTTTTGTAATATATCGAAAGTTTCTTTATATTCGTTGTAATCTGTATATTCACCATAAAGCTCTATACTGTTTTCTCCTTGAATCATTATTTGGAAATACAGATGCTCGCTTCTATAAAAAAATTTAGTCAAAAGACTTTTTAGTTCATAAGATTTCATATAGTAATGAGTTTTGAGTTTTAAGAACCGTTTAAAATGTTAAGGCAAGTATGTTGCCAAATGCATAAATAATGGATGGAATGATTCATTTTTCCGTGACAGTTTATTTTTTAGTATTTTTTTGCTTGTAATATTATAAAATATTGTTTTTCAATTTTTTATACAATTATTATTTTATAAAATATAGTAAATTTGGGATAATTTAAAGCCATTTTTTATTTAAAAAAAACTGCAATGCAATATCGAACTTCTTTTAATATCAATAGTAACCGGAACCAAAATCCATTTAATTCTATTGTTTCTTTGTTGGTATTCTTCGGAGTACTGGTCTTATTATTTTTCCTGTTAAAAGGATTTGTTACTGTTTTATATTGGGTAGCACCGGTGTTATTGATTGCTACTTTAGTGATAAACTATCGGATTGTAGCGGACTATACCATAAGTATCTTTGAAACATTTCAGACAGATATTTTGATGGGAATGCTAAAAGTGGTATTCACAATCTTTTGTTATCCATTTGTGATTGGTTGGCTATTTATAAAAGCTATTTTTTATAGGAAAATGGATACTGTCAAAAAACAATTTGAAAACCAGCTTCAGCAACAGCAAGGAGAGCAATATGCTGAATTCGAGGAAATCAGTACTGAGACAAATAAAGATAAAAAGCCAGAACAGCCTATCATAATTGAATTACCAAAACCTAAGGATAAGGATAAACTACTGTCTACCAAAAAAAAGTAATATAAAAAAGGAGTACGCAAATTGCCTATAACAATTTGTGAAAAAGGAAAATAAACAATCTGCGGTACTCTTGTGGGCAAAAGTAATTGAAAAAGCGACAATATTTTCAACTA
>JANPGW010000279.1:0-24703 GCA_031424115.1 Saprospiraceae bacterium
CAGTCCCCAATAAGCGCCTACATCGCCTTCAGCACCTACTTTCCATGATTCATCGAATGAAGAAAAATAAAAAATCTCTATGCCTTCTTCTCGTGACCACTGTTGGGCATTGATGAAATATTTCATGGCATTTTCTTCGGATGGGTCAGCTCCTTCTAAGCTTTTACCCTGACTCGGCCAGCCCGTCTCCGTGATAATTACTTTTTTACCGTTGGCGGCTTGTACAGCCTGTTGGTACATCTGTTTCATATACACCAATGAATAGTCTATCTGGCAGCCCTCCCAAAAAGGGTAGCAATTAGACAAAATGACATCGCAAGCCTCCGTGATTTTGGGGTAATCGGTAAATTCGTAATAGGCATCCACATAGCCGACGGTCACTTCCGGAATGGCATTTTTCACTCTGTGGATGTATTCCAGCAGTTCATTTTCACTCAGGTCTTCGCGGTAGAGCACTTCGTTGCCCACAGCAGCAATGTCCACGTATCCCTCCTTAGCTAATTTTATTAGGCCGGCTATTTCCTCCTCGTTCAGGTCTTTGTCTTTTCCCAACCAAGCACCCACGAGGGTTTTAAGTCCGAACTCACGGGCTACTTGTGGTACTAACTCATTGCCTTCGATACAGGAAAATGAGCGTACCCATTTGGTGTAAGGGGCAATCACTTTCATCCGACGCCTAATTTGTTCAACAGTTAAAATATCGCCCGGTTTTTGACCCTCTTCATAAGCGCTGTAACAAAGACCGTGCATACCACGTTCCAAAGTTTGCCGAAAGATGCTCTGAATCTGTTCCGGTGATTTACCCGAATAATCTGTTCCCGAAAGGGTTAAATGCTTTCCTATTCTTAATGACATGGTTCATTATTTTTTTAATACTTTGGTTTTTCATTAGTATCCCACAATCCCCATTGGGCACCTACTTCACCTTCTTGATGAAACTTCCAGGATTCGTCAAATGAAGAGAAATAGAACATATCAATGCTATTTTCTTTAGCCCACTGCTGCGCATTGATAAAGTATTTCATCGCATTGTCGGCCGATGGGCTGGCTCCCTGTACAGATTGCCCTTTGCTTGGCCATCCCGTTTCTGTGATGATAACTTTTTTACCTTTGGCTACTTGATTGGTCAATTGGTACATGTGCTGGAGGTAATGCAAAGCGTATTCGTTATTGGCTCCTTCCCAGAACGGATAGCAGTTGATTAAAACCACATCGCAAGCATCCGCTAAAGCGGGCTTTTTCAAAAAATGATAATAAGCATCCACATAACCCAAAGGAATATGTTTGGGCAGCATGGCTCTTACCCGCTGAAGGTATTGGATTATTTCTTGCTCTGAAAGCTCGTTGCGCTGTAATACTTCGTTGCCCACTGCTGCAATATCCACCAATCCAGCCTCGGCTAATTCTACGAGGGCTTTAATTTCTCTTTCGTTCCTTTCCTTATCACGGCTTATCCAAGCACCCACCATTGTTTTCAATCCTTTTTCATGCGCTACTTTAGGAATTAATTCGTTGCCCTGTGTGCAAGAGAAGGAACGCACCCATTTTGTGTAGGGAGCAATGACGTCCATCCGTCGGCGAATCTGTGCTTCTGACAGCGTATCTCCTGTCCCTTGTCCTTCTGCGTAGGGACTAAAACACAACCCATGAAGACCATTGTTGAGCGTTTGTGAAAACAAAGCCTTGATGTCCGTAGTCGTTTTTCCACTAAAATTCAAACCGGTTATCGTATCCAAGTTCAATCCTGCACTCAGAGCATGTAGTTTACCGGGTAGATAAGCAGACGAGCCGCTCACACCCGCTTTTTTTCGGTCTATCGCCGCACGTATTTCAAGAGCGCGTTCTTCACTCACATCATAATCGCTCATAATCCACATAGCAATCACTGTCCCGAGAATGGGCACTACAGAAAAAAATATCCTCAATCCTGTTATAGCACCTTCTGGCTGGGTAGCAACATCGGGCGTGAATCCGACGAAACTCATAATAGCGCCAGTTAGTAATCCGGCAATAGCAAAACCCAACTTCACCATCCACCAGTAGATAGCACCGAAAATACCTTCCCGCCTTTTGCCCGTGTTCAGTTCGTCCAAGTCGCACACATCAGCCGTCATGGACATCATCAGGGTAAACAAACTGCCGATACCAAAGGAAAAGAACGGAAGCGCGAACATGTACATGTAGGGTTTGCCCGGCACAAACAGAAACCAAAACAAAACATATCCGATGATAGAAATGCCCTGCGACAACATGAAGGCATTTTTTTTGCCCATTTTTTTGGACATCCATGCCACAGTGGGTATCACCGCAAAAGTGGTAATCAAAGCCCCCACACTTCCGAATAAAGTTGGCCACACACCCGCAGATTTCGCATCGCCGTTGAACAGATAATAAATAATGATGAAGAAAGAGAAGGACGCTACCGTATTAAAGGCATTAAAAATCAAAAAGGTAGAAATACAGAGTTTTCTGAACGGACGAATCCGGAAGGCGTCCTTAAACCCGTTTAAAATTTCTTTCAGACCACCTCCGATATTCTTCAGGCTTAATGGAATGAGGTTCTCATCATCCTTGGTGGATTTGCCTTTGATAAAAATAGCAGGAATCATGGCCAAAATCATACAGAAGAGGCCCACCCACACAGAAAGTGTTCGGGTAGCCGTATCGGCATTTTCAAACCAAGCGGGGTCATACATCACAATCCAAAACCAAGGCGCAATTACCCAAGCCCACTGACCTATCCACTGTGCTACAGCCATAATATTGGTGCGCTCATGGAAATCATCGCTCATCTCATAGCCCATCGCGACATATGGAATACTGAAAATGGTCAACCCAGTATAGAATACGAAAGACCAAAGCAGGAAGTAGGTGAAGTTGTATTCTAAACCGTTTTCTCGATGCAGCTGCCACATCGCCACAAACGAAATACCCAAGATGATGGCACCTATAAAGACATAATGCCTGCGCCGGCCCCATACAGAGCGGGTATTGTCTGTGACAAATCCCATGATGACATCAATAATGGAATCGTAAAATCGGGGAAGGAAAAACAGTATACCCCACATCCAGCCGGGGAAACCTAAATCCTGTACCAGCACAACCATGAATATCCCCAGAGCAGCGGGGAACATTTGGTTGGCAAGCATACCCAACCCGAAGGCAACCTTTTGCCCGAAAGGAACTTTGTGCGAGGAAGATTCTGAATTACTCATTGTTGGAAATTCGTTTAATTGAATAATATAGTTTGAATTGCTTTGCCACTGATTTTCAATGGGGTTGATTTTTCCCCAAACGAAAGTCTGACATGTTTTTCATTTTCCATGGGATTAAAAACCACTACCGCAATGGATCCGTCAAGGTTTTGGGCGGCAGTAACTAAGAGTGTGTTGTCGGTGTTGTCAAATCCAATCCGAACCGCTCCCGGTCGGATATATCTACTAAAATGGGTCAGGGTGTAATAGAGGGGCGTGAAATACACCTCATCTGCATCCGGATCAACGATGACGGGGGCGGTACACCAATTTTTGAACCAGTTAGGACCGCCTTGTCTATCCAAGACCATGTTCCAGTCAATCCAACCATCCACCCAGTTGTTGAGGCAACCGATAATGTCGCCTGCATAACGATTGACAGGAGCGTATTTGGGATGCCAATGTTTATCCTTTTCCGGTGCCCAATCCCAACCCCAGTCTGTGGCTTCTTTGCTACAGTACCAAGCATCGTCTTTCCAATGAGGCACCTCGGCATCCACGCAGGCTTCCGTTTGAATCAAATGCTTATTAGGAGCCTTATTATGTGCATATTGCAAAGCGTCGGGAAATACCTCAAAAGTGCTGGCATACCAATGAATAGCGGTGCCATCGTAATATTTTGAGGAAGCTTCATCCCTATACATCACGTCCACCCAGTCCTGCAAATGCTCTCGGTTTTGGTCATAGCCCAGAATTTTCACCTGACCTTTTCCATCTGCCTCTAATTTTGGGCCCAAATGGTTTTGCACAAATAGCGTCATTTCTTCCGCTGTAAAGTGCATACTCTCCCAATTATTGCCATTGCCCAACGGCTCGTTCTCTACAGTAATACCCCAAATGTCAATTCCCTCGGCTTTGTAGGCGTCAATATATTTTGAAAAAAATAAAGCCCATGTGTCGTAATATTCCGGCAGTAATTTGCCCCCCACCCACTTGTTGTTGTCCTTCATCCAAGGAGGGGCTGTCCATGGAGAGGAAATGATTTTAAACCCCTGTTTTGAAATGACCATTGCATCCTTAATCATAGGGATAATATCGTCCCTGTCTTGTTGGATGGAAAAATTTTTCAATTCCTTATCCCCTTCAATAGGAGCATAAGAATATTGCCCTAAGGAAAAATCACAAGAGTTAATATGGGTGCGAGTCAGCGAATAGCGGGCTCCTTTTTCCCCGAAGTACGCTTCCAATATTTTGTGGCGATTTTCCTTACTCAACCTGTTCAACAACGAGGCAGATGATTCCGTAAATGACCCTCCGAATCCTGTGATGGTCTGGAATTTTTTATCAGGCAAAAGCTTGATTATCACGGGATTGTCCCCTGTAGGAAATTCCGTTAATCGCCGAAGCTTATTGCCGCTGGCAGAAGTTTCAAATACTTCTACATCCAATTTCTTATCCCTTATGGTAAAAGCATTGAGCATAACTATCAAATAAAATGCGAACCCGTTTTTTATTAAAGCGCTCATATTGAAATTTTATGCAAATAATCAATCACCCGCTGCCTTCCCCGGCTTCATTGGGGGAAGTGGTACCTGTTGGAGCAAAGCCGCTTTGTTGCCGTCATAAGTTTTTACAATGGAATTCCCATCTCTTGACAAACTTTTAAAAAGTCCTTTATCCACCAAATCCCATATTGCATATTTGGCCTTTCCATCAAGAGAGAACAGTCCAAAGTGGTTTTCAGAACCTCCGGGATTAGCGGCGTCCTTCCAGATTTCATCAAAAGCTTCAAAGTAAAAGCAAGCGATACGTTCCCGATTTGTCCATTCCCGCATCATTTTATAATAAATCCCTTCTTTGTATTCGTCGGTTGCTTTTGAACCATTAGCCCCGTAGTGTCCGTTGCATGCGCTGGCCCAACCCGTTTCACCAATATGGATTGGTTTTTCTATGCCCAATCCCTTCATATATTTTGCAACGCTTTTGTATTGGGAAATGGCATAATTTACAGCACGGGTCATACCAGCGGCAATTTTTGCGGAATCGGGAAGAGTTTCTTCACCCTCGAAATTGCCCCAAAAATTAGGGTTGTAATGAGTATCATGCATGGGATAAGTGTGCAAGGACACATAATCAACCGCCTCGAACAGTTTTTTTAAATCTTCGACGTGGTATTCGGCACCTCCACCGCCCCAAGAGGCGAAATTGTCGGAGCTGGTAATCCACAGGTCTTTGTCAAGTTTACCCGCTTTCTTTAGCGATTGCAGTTGATTGACATATTTAAGTATCACCCCGGGCTGTACGAAGTAACTGGCTGCCCACTTCACCATTGCCTCGTTACCGACGGCTATGACTTTTACAATATCCGGGTATTGGCTGGTCATATCCACTGCTCTTTGAATTTCGGCAGCATTGGATTCTTCATCCTCATGATCATGGTCAGGATGGTTTGTCCATGCTTTGCGGCAATCAATCCATGCACCTAACATGACATACATCTCGAAATTGGGGTCTTCCTGCTTCAGTTCATGGATACCCCTCAGTATATTAGCGGCTTCAGCCAGTTTGGTGTTATATGTCCGCAGCACCTTGACATTCATGGCGGCAAGGATTTTCATATCTTCTTTCAATTGCGCTACTGTTGGCTGCAACTCACGGCTGTTACCCCGATAACCACCATAAGATATGGCCAAATAATCAGGATTTCCCAATATGTCTTTCGCTTTCAATTCTTTCTTGTTTTGTAGTCGTGATTGGCGATTTTCCCCCATTCTTGTGTTGCATGAAATATTGAATATCAATGCCAACACAATTGCCAACATTTGCCATAGTTTTGTCTTCATACTATTTCAAAATTGACGTTTTGATTTCAACATTGATTTTCACAATATCACCGGTTCTTCCAAATATTTTAAGGCTGTTGCTTTCATCTATACCCAAACCATTAATTTTGGTGGACTTACCGTCTTTATGCGTAATAGTCAGGCTATTTTCATATGCCAACTTATATACTATCGGTATCTGACAATAAGTAAAACAAAGAGACCCTCTGTCAAGTGACAAATGCTGATTGTCTTGATTGACATCTACATAGTCAAATATTTTGGCGGCATCAAGAAACTCGCTTTTCCGCAGCAGGCTTGGGTGAAATTGCAGCTGACCGTTTTTCACCAAAACACCTAACTCGCCGAATCTGCTTAGAATGTCTTCTTTTACCTGCCCGGTCATACCGGGTTGCTGTGCGCCTTTTCCGGCGGGCGTATGGGAATACGGGTCGGTAGGAAATGCACCGTACAACGAGGGCGGTTTATGTACACCAATGCCTTCGTTTATTTCGTAATAATGCGCCAATAATTTGGCTATTAGTTCAGGATTCTCTCCGTCATCAACGGCTTTCAAGCAACATTCCAGCACCGCCAACTGTAGTTTCGATACCATGTGCCAATAAATGGAACCCAAACCTTCGTAACCGAAAAAAGTACCGGAACGACCGGTGAAAGCTTTGTGGTTGAATATATCTTCAAATATTTGCAACACCCGTTTTTTATCTTTTTTGGCTAAAGCCGCATATTTTGTTTTCGACAGTTCGTTCAATGCTGCATTCAGGTCGTTGGCATTTTTAAAATTACTGTTGAAATGACATACCCCATTGACATCCTTTTCGATAATGTCCATATTGCGGTCGGATACTAATCGGGTGAGCAAGGTTGACTGCTCCACGGCTTCTTTCGGTAAATTGTTTTTATTCAAAAAGCCCGGCAAGTTCTTATTGGGATACAGCAGATAACTGTATTGATCGGGTCGGAACAATTTGCTTTGTTTCAAATTATCCAACAGCGTTAATACCTCTTTACCGGATAAATATTTGGAACTCAATGCCGCCACTTGTCCTTCCAACATTTCACTCAAATAGGAAATTGATACTGTATCATCACTTTCGAGAGTCATGAGGTTATAGGCATGGTATAGATTGTCAGGCCTTCTATTAGCGTCAATCGTATGTTCCAAATAGCGGAGGCTTAAATCAAAAAATTGTCCTATCTCATCCAAAGAAACAGCTTGTTTTGACCCCGAAAATGGCAGACTGTAAATTCGGGTGCGATATATACTGCCGGCTTTACCCAAACCATCTAATACTCGTTTGCGGTCGCTGTCATTTATTTTGTCTGAAAGCAAGTGCTCGTGGTCTTTAAGTGTCTGCGACACGCTACTTAGAAAAACATGTAATTCAGAGGAAAGGCTGGTTTGTTCCAATTCGGAAGCAGCCAATACTTCTTTGAAAAAATGTAAAAACCGCCTTAAATAGCACAATGTCACTACCGAAACACCGTTGCCCACCAGTGCGTTGTTGGCATCGTTCCATTCAGGTCGTTGAGTATTCATCCAAATGCCGCCTTCGGGAATAAGATTGGATAGTTTGGCTAATACCGTCGCCAATATTTTTTCTAAAAACGTTACCGTGTAAATATCGCCATTTTTTTCTCGCAACAGGGCAGCATCAGCTCCCATTTTTTCTTTTTCCAAGCGGATTTTATGATCGAGTTTGTGGTCAAATGTGATGGTGTCTTTTGGGTTTTTGAGGGTGTCTTCGTAGCTTTTAATTTTATAAGGCACGTTAGCATATACGAAGCATTCTTTGTCAAAAAGACTTTCTAATTGTCCGGGTTCATGGTTTTCCATAAACTCAAGGAACTTTAGTAAATAAATAATTTGATGGTCACCCCAATAGCCGATATATGACCAAGGATTGTCCGGCTCAATGGTTTCCCAATCGAAACCGTCTTTGGTTACTCGGTATGGATTGTAGCCGTCAAATGTGGTGGCATTCAAAAACTTATGCACCATACTCTCAATGAAAGCCGGGTAGGAATGCGCAAGTGCCTCCCAGTTTTGGAATATGTCACGCCAATTGCCTTGATAATCCAATATTTTAGAGCCGTCCTTTTCACTCCGCGTATTGATAGAAAACCAGTTCCACGGACGGCTGGGGTCGCCGTGCCGACGGCTAAATTTGAGCGGCATATATTCGATGCATAACCGCGTGAAATGAGCATCCCCGTTTTGTTGAATTATCTTCTTTAAATCAAAAAATGAAAAAACATCCGGTAACCTATCTATAACCGGTTTAGCCTTTTCAAAAACTATTTTGTTCGCCTTTGACAAATAATGGCTGAAATCCCATTTTTCGATTTGATAATTATTGTCGAAAATGCCTCCCCGCATGATATTGAACAGCGTATTAGCAAAATGACGGGTATCTCGGCGGTGGTCTGAAGTCAGCTGTAAACCGTCGGCAGCAGCGTTGAGGGTGACCAATCTTTGGGTTCCGGCTGCTATGTCTTCGTTGACAAGTTCGTGCAATCCTTTTTCATTTTTGATTATACCCAATAGTTCGACAACGGCTGTTTGACTTTGGTTTACATTGGCAACAATCATCCATTCTTTTTGGGTATTTGGCAACAACGTTATTTCTTTATGCATGAAATAAGCCCCTTTTTCGGCTTTTACATCTTCTTCCTGACGCGGGGGTACACCTTTTCTGAAAGCGCTAACTTGGAGAGAAGAAAGCAAATAAGTCGGATTTTCAAGACCAAGCGACCAAGCGACATTGGCTTTTAGGGCTTCGCTCGGCTCAGCTTTGTCCACAATAATGGCGCTCAACGCATAGATGCCCAAGCCCACCGCACTGTCCAATTCGCTTCTTTTGTAAGCATCCACGAGATTGCTGGCACTGTTTTGCAAACTGCTGGGTACGCCGTAAGGTAATATGTTTTGAAGCCCGTCCAATAGGGAAATATTAACCTCTGTCAGTGCATTGTTTATCAGCCTTGATTTCCTGATAAAACCAAACTTATCGCTGGAATTCCATTCCACCTGAAAGGTCAATTGTAGGTCGTGATTTATTTCTTCGAAAATGATTTTATTCCCAAAAATATGTTTGTACAAATTCCGATTGGTGCGGTGTTTACCTTCGTACCGATTGGAAAAAGGTTCCCATATGTGTCGAATACCCCCATTATCCACTAAGAAAATGGACTTGCTGCCGGTGATTTCGGCTGACTCCGTTATTTTGTCATCGGTATAATAGGGAAATAGCGCATAATCTGCGTTTTTTCGCCCTGCACTCAGACCGCCATTGCTGGAAATGAACAACCAGTGGTCGGAGTCGCTGACTACGCTCATAAAAAACGGACGAAGCCTGTCGCTGTCCGCTATTTTAAAATAGCTATCGGTACCTATTTGAATGTATTGTAGTTCCATAGTTTTAATTAATTGGCTTCTTTGTAAACTTTAACATAATCCACAAGCATAGTTTGTGGGAATGGCGTCTGATTTGTCGGGAAGCCCACAAAATTGCCCCCTACAGCCACGTTTAGGATGATAAAAAATGGTTGATTATAAACCCATTTTCCAGGAACATTTTCCGGTTTTAACCGCTGATAAAGAGTATCATCAACGTAAAAATCAATAGATTCTTTACTCCATTCAACCGCAAAAACGTGGAAATCCACATCGAAACGTTTGTCGGTATAACCATAGCTTTTTGTAATGGCAGACCCTCCCGAATAGCCGGGGCCATGAAGGGAACCGTAAATCAGATTGGGCTCCTGTCCTCTGTATTCCATGATGTCAATTTCGCCGCACTCAGGCCATGTTACTTTATCAATATTGCTGCCTAACATCCAGAAAGCAGGCCAAATTCCAGGTCCCCAAGGCGTTTTAATACGGGCTTCAAAGCGACCATAGCCCTGAGCGAAAAGACCTTTAGTATTGATTCTTGCCGAGGTAAAAGAGCGGCCTCCAAAACTTTCTTTACGAGCAGTGATAGCTAAGTTTCCGGCTCCATCAAGGGCAATATTTTGAGGGCGGTCGGTATAGTATTGTAGTTCTTGGTTTCCCCAGCCGTCATTACCGGGACCTATTCCGATATCGTAGGTCCATTTCTTGGCATCCGGAGCCTTTCCGACTGCGCCGGCGAAATCATCTTCCCAAACTAATTGGTAGTTACGGTCAACGATGATATTGTCATCTTCCTGACAGCTCCAAAAAGCGCATGAAACGACAATCAGTTGAAAACAGTTTATTAAGATTGAATTTATTAGTTTCATATTAAATAAGGTATATTGGCATGACTAAATTAAATATTTTGATTCCGTTTTTTGGGGAGTATTCTGATTAATCTTTTAAATACTCCCCAAAAAACGGGCAATTACCCCCCCTCAGTATATTTCTTCAAAATTTATAAAAGCACAATAAAAGGTTGAGATTTACTTGTAGAAGTAGATATTATCGAGGTATATTTTCCCGTTGCCTTCAAATTTGAATTGGAAAACCTTAGTCAAATCCACCACAGGAGTAAATTCTGTCAACGGAATATTAATACTCGACCATCCTGATGTTGGTACGGTCAAGGTAAAGGGTTTTTCTGCCGGTCCTGGGCTAATAAGAAATACCTTTAGTGCCGTTGAGTTTGCCGACCAAAAATCGAGATGTAAGTGGGTCATACCGCTAACATTTTGATTGCTGCCTAATTGCATGCCTTGATAATTCAGTCCTGTATAGACAAGCGTATTATTACCCGCCACAGGGACTTGGGTAACCTGAGTGGCTTGACCCCAATTAGGGTTCAAGTCTGTGCCGGCAACATTGGTGTATGCGTCGCTGAACACAGAAATGACGTTGGCAGCATTATTTGTAGGCGTTGGAGCGGCAGTAGTGGGTTCTGTAGCATTGCTGCTTCCACCTTTATAGAAGTAGAGGTTATCCAAGAAAATATCCCCGTTTCCGTCAAATTTGAACTGTATCAAGTTTTTGAGATCAACCGGAGAAAAATTAGATAGCGGAATATCAACACTTGCCCAACCATTGGTGGGCACGGTTAGCGCAAAAGCCTTTTCCACGGGACCCGAACTGATGAGATAAACATTCAGACTGGTTGAATTTTTTGTCCATAAATCAAGGTGCAAGTGGGTCATACTGGATGCATTAACATTGCTACCAAATTGTGCTCCTTGGTAATTCAGATTTGCGTAACGCAGAGTATTGTTTCCTGCTATTGGCGTTTGTGAAACAACCGTTGACTGACCCCAATTTGGATTAAAATCCGTACCTGCGACATTGGTATAAGCATCACTGAATAAGGAAATAACGTCAGCAGAATTACGAGTCGGCGTTGGTGCAGCAACAGTTGGTCCGGTAGATGTTACCTTACCGGCGTTGTAGAAATACACATTATCAACATATACGTTAGGCAAATCACCCGACAGTACCAATTGGGCAAGTTTGGCGCGACTCTTCAATCCTGTGAAATTCGACAATGGAATATCTAAGCTCACCCATTGTTTCGTTGCAAGGGTTGGACGAGAGAATGATAACTCGTGCGAAGAATCATCGTTACCACCGAAAACCCCGTTTGCGCCGAAATCCACGAGTAGCACCTTGAAAGCCTTCGGCAGATCCGTAGGGTCGGGAGTCCAAATGTCCAAATGGAAATGCGTCATTGCTGTCGCATCAATGGTTTTTGACGTGAACTCGATGCCCACAAAATTTAGATTCCTGTAACGTTTAACATCATTTCCGGCAATTTTTAAATCAAAATCTTCGGCGGTTGAAAATTGCCAGCGGGTGTTCCAGGTGTCAACGTTCACATTGTTGTAAGCATTGCTGAAAAGGGAAATAACACTATCTGCTCTTACGGTGGGAGTAGGAGCGGGCGTTTCCGGACCGGCTGTCTTTCCGACTGCATTAAGTGTCATAGAACCAGTGGCGCTCAATTCTCCAACTTTAGCGGTGATAACTGTCTTTCCGGCACCCAATACGGTAACGACACCGGTACTACTAACCGTCGCTACTGAGGGGTTAGAGGATGTGAAGTTGAAATACGCCGGGGAAGCTTCAACGCTTTGGTCAACCCCTGTTGGCAGATTGTAAGTTACTTTCAATCCTCCAATGTTGAGTTTCTGATCCGTTTCGACTGCAAACTCTTGATTTTGCCCTTCAAGTATAGCCGCTTTTGGATGAGCTAAGGTGCCCAATTTTTCAAATTTCACCTCGTCAATCCAAAAGGTGTATCCCAGTTCGTTTTCCGGGCCTTCTGAATAAAAGAACATACCCCTTTCTTGCTTTAATTTTGAAGGGTCGGGGATAGGGATGATGTATTTTTGCCAGTTGGAATTGACCTTAACGCCTCTCAACGCAGCTTGGTATTTTCCTTCCGCAAAATCGTTTCCGAAACCGACTACATCAATTGTAGCCGCTTTGGTGGCTTTAGCCCAAAAGGTTAGCGCGTCATAGCCTGATAGGTCACGCCCGACCGAAGTAAAATAGCTGCCACCTACATAAGCTCCTTGTGGGTCTCCGGCGTCCGGTACTGAAAATTTCATTGAACTTGTACCTTTGTATTTTACCTCTGTATCCACGTCGAAGGCAGTTACTTTTGAGCCCCCGAAGGCACCATAATTCAATCCTGCACTAAACCCGTCAATGAATACTTCCGGCGTAGTAGGAAAGTTTGCCGGCTCCAAATCGGCGAGGTCTCGTTTGCAACTGACCACCGTCAACAAGGCCCATAAGGTAAGCAATAGAAGTTTCGAATTTTTATATCTTAAATTTTTCATGACCGACTTTTTAATAATTTTTAATTGCCAATATTGATTTGCAAATAGGTCTGTACTTCCCATTCTCTTCCATTGCCAAAACCTATTGCAGTAGGGTCAGGAACGAGTTGACCCCTAGCATCGAGTTTAGTGGTTGGGGAGTAGCGTGGCGAATACCTATCGAGGGAGCGCCAAGTGTAGCGGAGACCCAAGCGGGAATTAGGTAGTTCAAACCACGATGGCTTTGCCAAGCTCGTGGAAATATCTGCCATGAGTTGAAGTGGGAAAGTCAAGTTGAAGTCGCGGTGGTAGTCATAAGGACCCCAATCGTTCACTTTGGCCATGGCAGTGAGTTTTGTCTTTTTATAAATACCCCGTAAATCACCACCAAAACGTTTAATGAGCCTCGCGTCACTACCATTGGCTTGAGCCGTTCCTGCAAACAGGTTGGAAACAAACCCTAATTCAGGGTTAATTTTTGACACTATGCGAGCGTGAGCCTCCCAAAGATCGTGCGCCGGGGCTGCGCCCGGGAATGCGAAAATGGAGCGTCCGTCACCGAGAATACCGATGGCCGCGTCCTGTGTAGTGGGCAGGTGACGATAAACAAAACCGGTACTGACGGCAAACTTAGCATCTTCGGCAACATCATTATCCCATTCATACATCCACGTGCCGGGTGTCGGGTCAAAAGTAAAAAGGATTTCTCCTGCCACCGTTTCTCGATTTGACCGTACAGCAAACGGGTCGTCGAGTATATTTCTTGGCCGCCCGGGTGCCGGTACATTTGTTGGGATAGGATCTTCAATAGGTTTCTGCCACAAAAAGTTGGGGGCAATCTGGAGATTTCCTACACCAACAGTAAAGCCCGTAAGAAAATTGTATTGATTACCGCTTCCACCGTCCTTAAGTCGCCAACCGGTAAAGGTTTTTGTATAGTCAGCCCCGCCCTGAGCAAGAACACCATGAGCAGCTCCTTGAGCATACCATTGGAAAGGTCCTGAAGCATACGTCACCTTCAATTTACCACCCCAAGTATCGCTCATTTTGGTTTCATCCTGATAAATCTCATATTTTCCTTCCCCTGTTTTTCGTGCTATCTGAAAAACTTCGCCGACTCGGTTTGAGTTCGACCAAATACCGCCCATTTCGAAACCGAATGCGCCCATTTTTCTTTTAAAGTACAATGATGCCCTACGGGTAGGCGGAATGGGTATCGCAAATGAACTTACTGCGGGTGCCTGTCGGTCTAAATCCTCATGAAATATACCTGTTACATCAAATTTGCCGATTTGTCGGCTATATTTCGCCAAAATAGCCGGGTTTGCACCCCACCATAACTGAGGACCGAAAGCTACTTTAAGATGTTTGAACGTTCTTTTACCCGATAGTTCAAAGCCAAACGGTGCTTCACCATTATAAATGTCAATGTTAGGACCGTAGTTCGCTTCAGGGTAAAAGCCGAAAAAGTCGCCTTCGTAACCCCAATGATAATGACCGGTTCGGTAAAAACCCTTGAGGTCGAAATGCTTTGCGTTCCAATTGATATCTGCTCGATACAGTTTAAAACGTTCCGCATCTCCCAATGTTATATTCTCAAGCCGGTTGGTAGCCGTATTAAACGATTGCACTGTCTGCGGTCTGCCGCGATTCTCGTAAAATATTTCGTTGATGGGATTGGTAGCAACATTGCCGAGTATGTTGAAAGATACATTGGCTCTAAAACTTTCGCTTGGTTTAGCTTCCACACCCACAAAAATGGATTCCATGTGGTCGAATCCCAGTTGGTCAGGATAAGATGTTCTACCGGGAACTGGGTCTTTGGGTGTTGTAATCCGCTCTCCGCCCGTGTTGAATGTATAGAAATCAGCTCGCAATTCACTCATGCGCACTTTTTTAGTCTGCTCGCCCGCAAGTGCCGCTTTGTCGCCTCGTGCCTTGATTTCTGCATCCATGAGCAGGATTTTCGAAAAATGATTATCCACGGCAGAAAGGGTTACTCCTTTAGCTAAAGGGTTCAGTTGGTGGGCTTCCTTAAGAGCGTAGTAAGCAGCACGAGGATATAGCTGATAAAGCCCTCTTTCATTGGTCGAGCCTTTTGCGCATATACCAAACCATTCTTCGTTCATATTGTTTTCGCCCTCTAAGTAGTCTTTTTGGTATCCGCCATTGCTCCACGAGGCATTGTTATCATGTATTGTGAGATTACTGGTTTGCCCGAATTTCCACCAACCATCACTGAACTGAAAAGTAAAGCCACCAATGCAATTGCCTGATTTACCCAAACCCGCTGCATTTTCATAAATTTCCTGCCAGTTACCTACCATGTAGTAGGCTTGAGATTGCTGGTCTTCTTCATTGGCAAGGGCGTTGAACGCATCTGCACCGAATTCTGTAAACATTATAGGTTTTTTAAACTCTTCCTTGACACGCTTGAACGCATCTCCGAAAGAAACACCCCGATACATATTAGTACCATAAATATCCACATCCTGACACTCTTTCGCGATAATATCTAAGAAAAGCAAATCACCGTTACACATAGCTACGGGGTGCGATTTATCAATTCCTTTCATAGCTACTGCAGCCTCATTGAAAAGCTTGTACATGGCTTTTGCTCGCCCGGTAGATTTTCTATCCTCAATTGGGATATTTTCCGTTTCGGCACCCTCCCAAAACAGACCATAATTGTTTTCGTTGCCGAGCAAGTAAAGCAAAAGACCAGGCGTATTTTTATATTCATCGGTCATCGCTTTTACCTCTGAAAGCAGCAAATCTCGTGTCCGAATGTCGGCGTATTCAGTATTAGGAACCCATGCACCTCCTAATGTCAATCCATAGCGACCGAAGGAATGGTTGAGCATGGTGTAGATACCGTATTTTTCATACATGTATTTAATCCATTTTGCCGGTACTCCGGTATATTGTCGCACCACATTGACACCCATGTTCTTCAATAGGGGCATTTCGGAGTCCAGCGCTGCTCGGATAATATCGTCGGGCTGCTTCCACAAGCTGTACGAAAAATTAGTGCCAATCGGAAAGTAATCCCAATTCATACCGTTGATGAAAAAGTCGTTTCCATTAACCATCAACTTCATCCCATCTTGGTTATTTGAGACGGAAACTCTGTCAGCCTGAGCCATAGCTGCTGATATGGCGAGAAGAAATATAATCAGCGTTTGAACTGTTTTTTTCATTACCATTTAATATAAGGTGAATCATTATATTTTACGAATATTTTCTTTCTCATAGAGTCCCCTTCTTAATTTTATTTGGTTTTTAACGGCATAAAGGTAAGTTTTCAAATTAATAAGAAAAACAATAAAACCTCATCAAATATTTCATCAAACATTTTTTTGACTACTACAAATTTGTATTTTTACATCCATAACTAATTTATTATTAATACATTATGAAATTTAACCACTTTCACTTTGATATTTCCGTTCCTTACACAAAGTACATTTTGTGTGTATTGTTTTCCCATTTAATGGGTCTGCAATGTTTGGCTTTTTCAGGGAAGTATCCCGTTCAAAATTTTATGCCTTCTGACTATAAAGCCGGCATTCAGAATATTGATTTTGCCCAAAACAGAGATATGACATTGTTTGTGGCAAACAATCTTGGTATTCTATCCTATAATGGTAAATCGTGGGAGAAACAAGCCTTTCAAACAGGTAAAAAACAACGTTCATTAGCATTTGATGATAAAACAGACCGGTTGTATTTTGGTTCTCAGGGAGCGTTCGGATATTTTAGTGAGGACTGGAAAATGGTATCTCTTGTGGATAAAATACCGCAGTCTTCTCCCGATTTTGACGAGGTCTGGGATGTTTTTCTACTCAACTCAAAAGTTTACTTCTGTACTTTTCAGGGCATTTTTGTATATGATGGTCAGTCCATTTCCGTTATTACGCACAAGGATGGATTTAGCCGTACATTTAAAACCAATGGAAAGTTATTTGCCCAAAGCAGACAAGGGCAACTTTTTGAAATTAAAGAAAAGGAACTTCTCGTCCCTTCTTATTTATCTAATCTGAGCAATGAGCCCATCGCCGGAGTCATCTCGCAAGAAGGAGGATACCTTCTAATTTATAATTCAGGGAAAATCGAATTTGCTACTTCATTTGGCGTTGCTGGAAAATACCCCGGCCTAAGTAATGCCTTACAAGGCAGGTATGTCAACCATGTTCTCCAACTCTCAGATAGTCGCTTGGCTATTTCTACCCAAACGGCAGGTTTGTTTCTGTTTGATATGCAAAAACAATCTATTGAAAATATTACAACCCGAGATGGATTATTATCCAACGCCTGCCTGCGTGCCTTTCAGGACTATTCCGGAAACCTGTGGATGGGCATGCAAAATGGGATTTCGCTCATTGACATTAACTCCTCAATGCGCTTTATCAATCAGGATGTCAATATCCAAGGCAGTGGTTATGAAGCATATCGGAGGGATGAAGGCACTTATTATACCACCTCTGGCGGTATCTATTTTTTAGCAAAAAATACATCTCAAAGTGTGTTCATTAAAGGTACTGAGGGGCCCTCTTATGGTATGCAAAATATTGCCGGAAAACTGTATGCAGGACATCATACCGGCCTTTTCATTTTGGTAAACGGTGCTGCAAGACGGGTTGCCCGAACCCATGGATTGTGGCAGGTAAAACAGTTGCAATCTAATCCGGAATATACTATCGGCGGTACCTACTCAGGTTTATATCTTTTCAAGATGAATGAAAAAATGGAATTGCAGGGCATTGGAAAAATCGGCGGTTTTGAGGAGTCAAGCCGTTTTTTTGAAGAAGACAGGCAAGGGAAAATCTGGGTCGGGCAGTTCTACAAAGGCTTGTATCAATTGTCACTGTCGCCGGATTTAACCGGAGCAGTTGCCAATAAAATATCAGCCGAACAGGGTCTGCCGATGAATCAACAGATGATTTTGAGCAGAATTGACAACGAACTTTATCTGGGTACGCCAAAAGGGATATTTAGAATTGACCAAGTAAATAACCGCATCGTAAAGTCAGAAATTTTTTCCAAAGTTATTGGGGAACAGCAAGTTCATTTATTGGTTCAAGATAACCAAAAAAACGTCCATATTTATACAGAAGAAATCGCCGGATTTTTTAAACAAATCAGTGCCGGCAATTATACATTTGTGCCTTCCTCAGTGTTTCAGTTGCGCCATTCTTTTAACAACGACTTGTTGAATATTTCGATTCATGCAGAAGATGGTGTTTTATTTAATGCCAACGAGGGCTTTATTCAGTATAAGCCGGAATTAGAAAACCGTTTGGCGGCAGAAAAACCGTTATTGATAAGCAAAGTGGTCAATGTGGCTGAGCATAGCATAATATATCAACGAAATCCTTTTGACGTTAAATCGGAAAATCTGCCACAATTCACCGTTTCACACCGCGCAAAAGTTCTACAGTTCGAAGTGGAAGCCTTTCAGTTCAATGAGGTAAACAACCAACAGTTTCGCTATTTTTTGAAAGGTTTTGACGAAGGTTACGGAGAGTGGACTCTTGCCTCAAGTAAAGAATACACCAATCTTAAAGAAGGCGAATACGAGTTTAGCGTTCAGACTAAAAACTTTTTGGGACAAATAATAACCAGCAAGCCCCTTATGTTGAAAGTAAGTCCGCCATTGCACCGAAGTCTTTTAGCCCGTATATTTTACGTGGTGCTCGGTATTTTGTTATTGTTGATGGTCTCAAAATTGCAAAAGTATCGTTATAAACAGAAAACACAAGCCGTAGAAGATGCCAAACGAAGGGAACTTATGAATAAGCAACAAGAATTGATAGAAATTGAGCATCAAAAAGAACAAGCAGTTCAGCAAATAGAGGAGGATAAAATGAAAAGCGAACTTCGGCACCTCAATAGTCTGCTGGCTGCTTCTACCATGAACTTAGTGGTGAAAAACGAATTCATGGAAGCCATCAAAGAAGAATTAGAAGAAGTGAAGCAAAAAGGCAAAAGCATGGAAACGAAACATGCTTTAGAGAAAATTGTAAGGGAAATAGACTCCACTCTTAGGCTTCAGGAGGACTGGAAACAGTTTGAATATCATTTTGATCAAGTTCATGGAGACTTTCTGAACCGTCTGAGGGAAAATTTCCTTGACCTCACACCCAATGAGCAAAAACTTTGCGCCCTGTTGCGGCTAAACCTAAGCACTAAAGAAATCTCTAACCTCATGAGTATCTCCCTTCGAGGGGTGGAAATCGCCCGTTACCGCCTTCGTAAAAAATTGGGGCTGGACATAGGGCAAAACTTATCGAAATTTATTTTGGAGTATTAAGAGCCTATCAGATAACTGAATGAGACACAAAAACTGCATAAGTTTTCTAATTTTGAGATGCGAAAACAAAAAAAGGAAATCCTATGCAGTTCAACAACGTAAGTGATTTTTATCCATATATTTCAAAAGAGTTTCTTCCAAATGAGGAAGAACTGGTTCTGATAGAACCGTATTTGAAAGATTTGCCAACAAGTAAAGGCGGGCCCAAACCCAAGCCTTCATGGCAGCTATTTTGTGCCATTTATTATCGTTTATGTACGGGTTGTCAATGGAAAGCCATACCTAAATTTTTAGGGGCTTCTTCTACCGCTCACGATAGGTATCAATATTGGGTTAAAGAAGGTGTTTTTAAGCAATTATGGCATTTAGGTTTACTACAAGCTGCCATTTTAGGTCTGTTAGATTTAGAATGGCAAAGCATGTGCAAATCCCTTTAGGTGGTCAGGATTGTGGTGCGAACCCCACTGACAGAGGTAAACTGGGCGACTTACTCAATAAAGAATACGCCAAGTTTCCTTATGAATCAGTGGATTGGTTTACGAAAGTATTGTCGCAAGTGCCTTATGAGGAACGGGTCAATATGAAAATTCACCACAGTTGTATGCGGTTTACTCGGATGGATGGAAAACCGATTTCCATTTTTTCACAAGGCGTGCCGATACAGGTGGATGAGCAACGCACTTTCAAATACACCCTCAATTACGTGCAAAATATCTATCACCTGATTAAAAAAGATTCCTCTCATTACTGGATACGGTTTGCGTATGGACAGGAGCAGCAATATGTACAAACCTTTCATTCAAACGATAAGCTGTATTCTAAGCATGACTTGTTGAGTCCAAGAGAAAAAGAAATTCTCTTGCTGATTGCCGAAGATTGGGATACTAAAGAAATTGCCAAACGACTGTTTATCAGTGTTAATACCGTAGGTAATCACCGCAGCAATATGATTGAAAGATTGGGAGCAAGAGATACAACCGCCTTGGTTCAGTTGGCTAAAATGACAGGGATGATTTAAAAAGAGGCTGAAAATTTTTGTTTTTTCCTTCTTTTGAGTCGAAAAAGGCGTTTTTACTGAGGGGGTATAAAAACCAAAAAGCCCCTGCAAAACACGTCGCACGGGCTTTTAGCTTTTAAAGTCTTTACCGTTTCCCAAACACCGTTTCTCGATGCTTCAAGCCCCACTCAACAATGTTTGAGATTAAATCTTTGATAGACATACCATGTTCCGTAAGCCTGTATTCAATAATCATCGGCGTATCTTGAATGATTTTACGCTCCACCATTTTTATATCTTCCAAATACCGCAACTCTTTTGTCAAAGTTGAAGAAGTGATGCGATTCAAAACGATTTTGAGTTCGTTGAATCGTTTAGGGTCATCGCACAAATGCGCGAGTATTTGCCCACGCCATTTGCCGCCTACAATATCTAAAACATCGGCTACGACCTTGATACCCTGTTGTTTAGTCTTGATTTCCATTTCTAATATTGATTTAAGTATCTTAAAAACTACTTGTATTTTTCCACTACTAAGTAGCAAAACTATACTTAGTTCTGCACCTTTGCAACATTATTTACAAAAAAAAATGCAACAGTTAGTAAATCCAATAAAAATAACGCTTGGCGATAAATTGGGCGTTTTCTTTTGGCGACATATCGCTATGCCCGCTATTGCTGCCATTGGCGGCAAAAAATATCCTTCGGGAAAAGTAACTGAATTCGCCTACGGCGATTTGCCCGATGAGCAATTGGACTTCATTGCGCCGAGTCCATCTTCGGAAAAACGATTGGCTATTGTCCATATTCACGGCGGTGCGTGGATTGCGGGCAGCAAGGGGAATTTTTATTCCAAACCATTGATGAAATTTTCAGAGGTGGGGTATCCTGTTTTTAGCCTCAATTATCCCTTAGCACCGAAACAACAACATCCATACATGTTGCGCTCGTTGTTAAAAGCCTTAGTTTGGATAAAGAAAAAATATCCTCAACACGACACCATACATCTCATTGGTGACTCAGCAGGCGGCAATTTGGCGATGATGTTGGGGATTTTTATGTCAAATCCTTCATTGTTGCGTCAATTGGATTCAATTGACATCAATGCCTTGCCAAAAATAAAAACGGTGGTTGACCTTTTCGGTGTCAATGATAGAACGTCTTGGGTGGAAGACGGTTTTCCGAGCGCAAAATTGTTTACAAAAGTATATATTCAAAATACAACAACGCCTAAGATTCCAATGGTGCCAATGGATTTTGAAAACATAGAAAATCTGCCGCCTACTTTTATTGTCGGTGCTGGCAACGATAAATTATTGCGCTCTTCAAAAATATGGGCAGAACACATCAGTAAAAAATTCAAAGACATTGAATTTAAAATCTATGAAGGGGCAGACGAGGTCATTGATTATAAATCGCAAGATGTTACCACGCTTGTTAAAAATGTGGATTTGGTAGCCGATTGTGCAGGAGGCGAAGCCCAAAGTAAGCTGTTTGAAGTGTTAAAATCAGGTGGAAAATTATTGAGCATTGCGGGCATGCCCTCGCCAGAATTGGCTCAAAAATACAATATTGAAGCACGGTTTGTTTCCTCCAATCTTTCTGCAAAAAGTTTGGAAAATGGCTTGAAGTTAGTGCTTGAAGGCAAAATAAAACCTATAATTGCCAAAATATTCCCATTAGCGGAAGCAGCACAAGCACAAGACTTCGTTTCAGCAGGTGGCGTGAATGGGAAAGTTGTTTTGGAGGTGAGTTAGAAATCTTGTAAAAATACCGATATACTGAGGGGGTATAAAACTCAAAAAGCCCATGCAACACACAGCGCATGGGCTTTTATACTGAGGGGGTCTTTCCATTTTATTTCGACCCAAAAACTGCCCCAATCAGCAAACTCACGAAACCAAGGATATTGGCAATTTGGCGATATTGAAACACCGTAAACCATTTTGCCCTGTATTCCGACCAATTTTTTGGAAAATTGTCGGCAGACCACGTATTAATCACGTCATTAATAGGCAAATTGCCTTTCATCATGAGTAATGTGTCTGCAATTAAAGCGATAAAGGCAATTGCCACCGTGATAAACAGCAAACTGGTGGGATTTTTAATGGTTAAAATGACCATTAACAGACTGGTAAATAGTGCTGCATAAACAGGATACTTGAAGTTGTCTCTCATATTGACATCAATTAATTTGCGTAATTCAATAAAAGAGTTGGCTTCAAGTGTAAATTGGACATTTTTTAATGCCAAAATGTACATAAAAGATTGGCTTACAATAATGCTATAAGCCAACAGAGTGAATAGAAAAACAACTTTAACTAACATGATTTTAATCGTTTTAAATGATGACTTATTTTATTTTAATCAAAGTTCTGTATTGTCAATAAATGGGTAGAAGGATTTCTGTTGAAACGTCGTTTTAAGTGGTTGAAACGGCAATTATACTGAGGGGGTGGATTTGCTAAAAAATTGTAAGAAATTGCCAAGCCGATGTTACCTGCTGGCATTGTTCGCCCATTACAAAATTAAAATTATTCTAATGGATATTTAAACTTTTCAGAATAGTCGTTTAATACCATTCCGATTTTCAGAAGTCTGAAATCTGAATAACGTTTACCGATTACTTGAACACCAATAGGCAAGGAATCTTTACTGAGTGAAATTGGCATAGACAAAACAGGATTTTCTGTCAATGTAAATGGTGTAGTATAGGCTTGTGTAGCCATATAATAATGCATGAACTCGTTGTTTACTGCTATTGGATTGTTGTAAATACTAAAATTTCCTAACTTTTTAGTCGGTTTATGATGTGGGAATGCCTTTACTGAGCTTACAGGACAAATAAACGCATCAAAACTGTCTAAGAAATTCTCCATCTGAATAATTAATGAATCCTGAATGTTTAATGCCTCCATATATTTTTCCACAGAGTTTGGTTTTACAACATTCTGGTGCATTGGCACATCTTTCAGCACTCCTTTTGTAAACGGAAGCCCCATCCATTTTACGAAATTTGAAGTGTTGTAACCACCTTGCATACCGACAAAACTTCCCCATGTTTTCCATGCACGGTAAAAGTCAATTGGTGGCGTAATTTTTACAACCGTAGCACCCGATTTCTCTAAGGTTGAAACGTAATCCTGAATCGCCTTTTTGATTTCATCATCAACGGGAACATTACCAAACTCATCAGTCCATGCAATTTTTAAGTGCTTTATGTCAATAGTATCGCTAAATCTGTTTATAGGTATTAGTTTTTTATCGGTGCTGGTGGTTTGTGCAATAATATCCATAGCCAGTTGTAGGTCTTCAATGGTTCTCGCTAATGGTCCTGCAACGGCTAATGATTTGAGACCATTGACAGGTTCTTTAGGGTCAGTTTGAATACCATTAAGCGACACAACTCCGAATGTGGGTTTAAAACCATATACCCCGCAATATGCCGAAGGAAGCCGAATAGACCCTGCCAAATCGTTTCCGAATGATAAGGAAGTCATACCTGTTGCAAGTGCTACCGCACAACCACCGCTACTTCCTCCACTGGTTCTATTGCTATCCCAAGCATTATTGGTTTTTCCGAAAATAGCATTATCAGTCTGCATATCCATGGCTAAAACCGATAAATTGGTTTTACCAATAATAATGGCACCTTCAGATTTGAGCAGTTTAACAAGTTCGGCATCTTTTGTTGGGATATGGTTTCGCAATGGTTCATGACCTGATGTGCTTGTCAGTCCTTGTGTCAAATAATTATCCTTAATCGTAATAGGAACACCATGCAATTTCCCAAAATTACGACCATTTTCAGTTGCTTCGTCCGCTAATTTTGACTGACGCAAAGCATTTTCCTTGTCAATTAATACGACAGCATTAAAAATGCCGTTTTGTGCTTCTATTTGTTGTAAATAGGCTGATACAACTTCATAGGAAGTAACTTCCTTGTTCCTGATTTTATCTGCTATTTCAGTAGCCGACATGAATAAAATATTGTTTTGTTCCATAACTAAATTATTTTTTTTGTTATACATTTTGATTTCTTTTTTTAATAAACATAACACCCACGATAATTAACCAAATAAGCCAAAGTGAACTACCTATCAAACCCGTTAAATTTATAACAGGAAAACTCGGCATAACCGTTGCAAAAAGTTCGGTTTGAGCCAATAGATAAATGGCGGAAGCACTATATCCAAACCAAATCAACCATTTAGGCAATAATTGAAGTTTGGCGAAAGCATAACACATCATAACTGTCCAAGCAATGGTAAATAATTGCCCGATATGCTCGCCTAAAATAACACCACCATATTGATGCACCACTTGAAAAGCCATTTTTGCGGCTTCTTTCGCCATTTCATTGCCATTGACGTAATTTTTAGCTAAAACAGGGACGACGAAAGTCCAACGCAACAAGCCAATCATTTGCACTATAAGGCTGATGACACCGATATTAGTAGCCGTTCTAACAAAAGGCAGTTTGTTTTCTAATTTTTGACCTAATAAAATATAGGCAGGTAAAAGGGGCAAACCTACCATGGCAAAAGCCCACCAAGTCCAAATAAGGGCATTGCCGCCTTGATGAAATTTTGTTAAAATAACG
>JANPGW010000280.1:0-4461 GCA_031424115.1 Saprospiraceae bacterium
AGAATGGTCTATTCGGATATTGAACAGCATCGGACAGACTGTCATCAGCCAAAATGGTCAATCTTATCAATTATTGGATGTGGATGTTAAAAGCCTCAATGCCGGTTTGTATATCGTGGAATATCAATCTGATGGCGAACGGAAAGTTGAAAAAGTGTTAGTACAGCATTAAAGAATACTAATTTGATTTTTAGAGGACACCCTGATTGAAAAATATGGTCAAAAGGGGTGTTTTTTTTGGTTGTTTTTTTAATGAAAATTTGTTCATATAACCCAAAATTATTACGTATGAGAAAGTATCCATTAAGCCTAATGCTATTATTGGGCATCCTCCATTTTGCTATTGCTCAAAGAGCCCTGTCCGGAAAAGTCTCTAATCCTGAAGGTGAACCCTTAGTAGGCGCCAGTGTTGTAGTGAAAGGCACCAGCATAGGTGCTTTGACCGATGCTGAAGGCAAGTTTTCTCTTGCCATTCCGAAAGAAGCCCAAACATTGGTGTTCAGTTATGTTGGCTTCAAGTCACAAGAAATTCCTTTGGGCGCGGAAAATAATTACAACATTGAAATGGCTACCGGACAATTAGAAGAGGTGGTCGTCGTCGCACAAGGTCTTCGGAGAAACCAAAGAGAAATTGGCTATTCTTACTCGAAAGTCAATACTGACGATATTACAGTGGGTCGGTCTCCTCAATTGGCACAGGCTCTTTCGGGCAAAGTGACAGGATTAGCAATTTATAATGTTGATAACAGTGTTGATCCCGAGGTAAAAATTGTTTTAAGGGGTTACCGCTCATTGACGGGCAACAACGATGCCTTAATAGTCGTGGATGGTATCCAAACTACTTCTTCCGTTTTGTCCTTGATAAATCCCAATGATATTGAGAATGTATCCATCTTAAAAGGTGGGCAAGCCGCCACGTTGTACGGTTCAGCGGGTATCAATGGTGCGTTGGTTATTACCACTAAAAAAGGAGCCAAAGGCAGACTTAAGGTTGATTATTCCAACAGCACGAATTTTGAACAAATCAGCTTTTTACCTGACTTCCAGGACCAATATGGTTCCGGCTCCCATTACTATCAACCTTACGGCACTCCGGGTTATAGCGATGACTATTTAGAACGTATGAAGGGTAATTATCGAACGTATGAAAATCAACAATATGGTGACCCCTACGACGGCTCAATCAGAATATTAGGTAGAGTGACGGAAAGTGGCAATAAATTAATGAGACCCTACGCTGCCATCCCGAATATCAGGCGGAAAACCTTTGATACGGGACTTTCAACGAATAATCAACTGACTTTTCAGGGCGGTGATGAAGTTTCATCATACTACTTATCTTTAGAAAATCAAAAAATTAACGGAATTGTGCCCAAAGATAAAAGCGACAGAACCGGTATCAGAGTATCTGCTACTAAGGCGTATAACAGACTGTCAACCAGCTTTAATGCCAGTTATACTCAAAATGCCGTTGATCGTACCTCTACGGATTTTTACTATTGGGTTCTTAATCAACCCGCGCATATACCATTAAACGAATTGAGGGATTGGCAAACAAATGAATTTGCCAACCCTAACGGCTATTACAATGATTATTACAACAACCCTTATTTCATGGCTGACAATGACCGGTCAAAATATAAAGACGCCAATTTATCGGGTAATGTTTTCTTGAACTACAAGATTGCTGATTGGTTTCAAGTAAACAACAGATTGGGGGTGATGAATAATTCCAGTACCGGTAAAGGCAGAACGGGCAAATTTTTGTATTCCGATTGGGCAAAAAACGAGGCTTTTGTACCCGATCCTTGGACGCAGGATTATCCCGGCATTGCCAGAGCCAATTCGGATATAGTGGGTAACGTTAATGATTTTTCATCCACCTTGAATATTATCAATAATGAGTTTCAGGTACAATTAGCAAAAGATTTTGGCACATTTAGCAACAAATTGGTTTTAGGCTCAAGCGTTTATCAATCAACAACCAAAAGTATTTCGGTCGGTTCGAGTTCGATAGTCGTACCGGATGTGTATAATGTTTCTAACCGACAAGGTGAATTGACCGGTGGAGAGTCCAACACGATGGTTCGTCGATATGGTTATTACGCAGACTTAACTACCAATTTCCGAAACTGGTTGATATTGAACGGAACTTTCAGATACGACGCAACATCCCGATTTTTTAAACCGGATCGCGATAAAAGTTATTGGTCTTATCCTTATTACGGAGTTGGTTTATCCCTTATTGCTACTGATGCAATTCCCAGTTTAAAAAGCGATTTTTTGAATTACGCTAAATTGCGGGTCAACTACAACAAAAACGCCAACGATAATATTCCGCTTTACGGATTAGACTTAGCCTATAACAATGCTGCCGGTTTTCCTTATGGCAATACTGTGGGGATAGAAGTGGGCAATACCCTTCCGGATGCCAATCTAAAGCCGGAATCGGTCTATTCAAAGGAAGTCGGTGGCGAATTTGTTTTGTTTGATAACAGACTGACATTGGACGCTTCGGCTTATACACAATCGTCTAAAGACCAAGTTATCACCGTCAAAATCACGAATACAACCGGTTTTTCTAACTTATTAATCAATGTAGGCGAAACGAAGAACTGGGGTTATGAGGCAGATTTAAAGTTTTTAATAGCGCGAGGGGCTAAGTTCCGTTGGGACTTTGGCGTCAGGTATTCCTACAATGACAATAAGGTAGTGGAATTATATCCGGGGATTGACGAATTTGAAATTAACTCGTTAAATTTTGGTGCCAATGCCAGTACGAATATTATTTTAGGACAAAGGTTTCCAATGTTGAAGTCTGACGGTTTTCAACACGCACCGGATGGCTCAGGTTATATTTTGGTAGATCCTACTACCGGTTATCCACTATTGGAATCCACCCTTTTGCAAAGAGGCGGTTCATTACCTCGCCATATTGCGGGATTAGGCTCTAAAATGTCGTATGGTGGTTTTGGTTTGAATTTCAACTTTGAATATCGGGGAGGCAATGTCATGTTCAGTGAATTGGGTCCGGTGATGACATTTACAGGCTCCGGTGCTTGGACAACCAATCGCACACCACATATTTTCCCGAATTCTGCTATTTTGAATGCGGATGGAAAAACCGTTACCCCTAATACAACGGTTAAAGTACAGGAGTCGGAATACGCTCTTTGGGTTGATAATTATATACTGAGTGGTGAAAGTTTTACGAACAAAGCGTGGTTTATCAAATTAAGAGACGTCAACCTGTCTTATACTTTTCCTAAAAGTTTCATCAGCAAATCTAAGATTTTTTCGGGTGCGAGCATTGCTATTTATGGTCGAAACTTACTCACCATAGTTGATAAACTCAACTACTATACCGACCCGGAATTCAGTTTTACGACCGGCAATGGTCAAGGGATAAGTACAACCGGTCAAACACCGCCCGTGCGCCAATACGGTATCAACCTTAATTTATCTTTTTAAAATTTAAATTCTTGAAAAATGAAAAGAAGATCATATATTATCATTGCTTTATTGGTGTTTTTAGGCAGCTCCTGCAAAAAGTCTTTTTTGGATATCAATACTAATCCGAACACACTTCCTACGGCAACGCCTAACTTCGTTTTTACTGCCGGGCTCAATAAAACTACCAGAAATATGGTGGATCCTAACCTAACCGGCTCTTTTTGGTCGGGGCAGTGGACTCAATCCAACAGCTATATCACAGTCACAACGTGGTTTGTTTATATTTTCACAAATAATGATTTTAACTATTGGGACAGATATTACGACAATATGAATGATTATCAGTTTGTCATTGACAATGCCGATGCCAATAACCAAAAATTTTTAAAGGGACCCGCTAAAATCATGAAAGCCTTAATGTTTCACCAACTGATTGACATGTATGGCAATCTACCTTATACAGAGGCTCTCAAAGGCGTCAAAGTGTTAGTACCGAAATATGATGACCAGAAAGCGGTGTATGAGTTCTTGGTAACGCTTTTAGATGAAGCAATTGCCGATACCAAAGCCAATGCTTTTTCAAGTGCTTTTGCCGATTCGGACATAGTTTTTAAAGGCAATACGACCAAGTGGGCTAAGTTCGCCAATTCTCTGAAGTTAAGACTGTTAATGCACCAAGCCAGAGTGGCAGGCAGAGATACTTATATTAAAACTGAAATTAATAAGATTGTTACTGAGGGGTCGGGTTTCATTACCGGAGAAGATGTGGGTTCGGGTGGTCCCGGTTTTTATCAACCGACTGCCGGCAAATTGAATCCCTTTTATCAAACTTATGGGTACAACGCCACCGGTACAAGGAATGGTGCGAATGATTTTCCAAGAGTGACCCAATTTTTAGTCAATAGTTTAAAAGTGGCAAAAGATACTTTCCGTTTGAAAAAAATTGCTTATGCCATAGGTGGTGAGGGTGGAACGCCGGGTGTAAGTGCCAAGTCAGAATTGGCAGCC
>JANPGW010000281.1:0-16400 GCA_031424115.1 Saprospiraceae bacterium
ATTCAAGCTAATAGAAGAGGCATTCAAGGGGCAAAATCTATTATCGTGGGATTGGTATTTTATGGTATTTTTTGGGCTTTGTTTTTACTAAGTTTCCAATTGAAAGGGCTTCACTCAAGTAGCTCTATTTTGTTCCATTTAGCTACTTTGACACTTCCAATTATCGTTTCAACTTTATTAGGTCTTGAATTTAAAAATACGAATATAGCTTTAATTAAAAATTTAGAAGAAGTTAATAGCCTTTCTATTGAAAAACAACAAATCCTCGCCACCCAAAACGAAACCCTCGAACAACAAGTAACAGAACGCACTTCTGAACTCAATCAGTCTTTAAATGTACTGAAAGCCACGCAAAACCAATTGATTCAATCCGAAAAACTCGCTTCCCTCGGTGAACTCACCGCAGGCATCGCCCATGAGATACAAAACCCATTGAATTTTGTCAATAATTTCTCAGAACTCAGCGTGGATTTGGCAAAAGATCTCAATGATGAAATCCATAAATCCGACATTGATAAAGAGTATGTTGAAGAATTATTGACCGACTTGACTTCAAATCAAGAGAAAATCAACCACCACGGCAAGCGAGCGAGCAGCATTGTAAAAGGGATGCTTGAACACTCTCGTGCGAGTACGGGTGTGAAGGAGTTGACCGATATCAATAAATTGGCGGATGAATATTTGCGCCTTTCTTATCATGGTTTAAGAGCAAAGGACAATTCTTTTAATGCTGACTTTAAAACAGAATTTGACCCTACCCTACCTAAAATTGAAGTAATTCCGCAAGATATGGGACGGGTTTTATTGAATTTAATCAATAATGCTTTTTATGCTGTCAATCAGCGAAAACTGCTTTCAAATGATGAAAGTTACGCCCCCTCAGTATCAGTCAGTACAAACCAGTTAGAAAATGCTATTGAAATCCGTGTCAAAGACAACGGTATAGGTATGCCCGAAAGCATTCGAGCCAAAGTCTTTCAACCGTTTTTTACAACCAAACCAACTGGTCAAGGGACGGGCTTAGGGCTTTCTCTCGCGTATGATATTGTGACCAAAGGGCATGGAGGCACTTTGGAAGTGACGAGTACTGTCCAAGGGGACTCTCCGAAGGAGTCCTTTGTGACATTCGGAGAGGGGGTCGGCCTGCCTGTCCGGCAGGCAGGCTCGGAGTTTATCATTACTTTACCTTTTAAAACTAATTTAAAATACTTGCTTTAATTCCTAATTCCTTTTAATTTTACCAAGAATTGTTTCTTTTCATTAAAGAAGATAACTGCTATACTATTACTATGCGAATACTTCCTGTACGAATCTAAAAACGCCCGACGTTCTTGTCTTGTCTTATGGTAATGACTTCAACCTAAATTCACATCTATTTTTTCCATTGTTCTATTTTTTGTAAATTATTGGCATCCCACTAAAACTTGATATGAATATGAGTTTCAATGTTAACATTTACATGCCATTAAATTGTACTCAAGGCATTTAGCACGAGTGCCGTTAATGATAGCAACAATGAAAATAAAACTACAATGAAAGCAATATCTTTTTTAACCTTAATCCTTATTTTTACACAGCTAATTGCCTGTCGCAATAAAAATACTAACCAATCAGATGCACGCGCAAGCAGTAAAATACCCATGTGCAGCTCTAAAACAATAGATGTTGATTGGTACAAAACCGAGAAAAAAGCATCTTTGTTTGAGGGGCTTAGCGGCATTGATTTTTCGATAACGACAGCCAATAAAGAAGCTGAAAAATATTTCAAACAAGGCTTAATGCTCGCTTATGGATTCAACCATGCAGAAGCGGCGCGTTCATTCTATCAAGCGATTCGATTAGATTCAACGTGTGCTCTGTGTCATTGGGGTTATGCCTATGTTTTAGGACCGAATTACAACGGCGGGATGGAAAATGACAACTATCAAAGGGCTTACGCGGCTTCAAAAAAAGCGTTACAATTTGCCAATAACGTTACTGAAAAAGAAAAAGCCTTGATACAAGCGCTCTCGTTTCGCTATGAAGCCACACCGCCAGAATCCCGAACACATTTGGACAGTGCTTATGCGGCTGCTATGAAAAAAGTATATCAACAATTCCCCGATGATAAAGATATTAGCGCGCTGTATGTTGAGTCCGTGATGGACTGTCACCCGTGGGATTTATGGAAAAAAGATGGCTCGCCACAGGCTTGGACACCCGAAATACTGACTATTTTGGACAAAATTTTGGACAAAAACCCTAATCATGCAGGTGCAAACCATTTTTATATCCACGCTGTCGAAGCGTCCTTTACACCCGAACGAGCTTATAAAAGTGCTGAAAAACTCGCTACATTAGTGCCCGCAGCAGGTCATTTAGTGCATATGCCGTCGCATATTTATATCCGAACAGGGGATTATCATCAGGCCACTTTGGCAAACCTCAAAGCCGTTGAAGTGGACAGCCATTATTTCACGGTTTGCCATGCACAAGGGGTCTATCCTCTGGCATATTTCCCTCATAATTATCATTTTATAGCGGCCACTGCTACTTTAGAAGGCAATAGTAAAAATGCCCTGTTGGGTGCTGAAAAAGTTGCTGAATACACGGATACAGCGGTTATGAAACAACCTGAATGGGCAACTTTGCAACATTATTTTACTATTCCCTATCACATAGCCATTAAATTTGGCTTGTGGGATAAAATTTTAAGTTTAAAAATACCCGCAGATACGGCATTGGTGTATCCCCGCGCCATCCATTTTTACGCGCAAGGCATGGCACATTTAAGTAAAGGTAGAATGTCTGAAGCCAAAGCCGATTTATCCAACTTAAAAAACTTAGCTAAAGATGAACGGTTGAAAAAAATGACCATTTGGAATATCAATTCGGTTGCTGATTTATTAGATATTGCTCAAAAAGTGTTGGAAGGAGAAATATTGGACAGCGAAAAAAAATACAATGCAAGTATCCATCTTTTGAATCAAGCTGTCGCGATTGAAGATCGCTTGAATTATAATGAGCCGCCCGATTGGTTTTTCAGCGTTAGGCATCATTTGGGCGCAGTTCTATTAAATGCAAAACAATATGCCCAAGCTGAAAAAGTGTTTCGAGAAGATTTAATAAAATATCGCAAAAATGGCTGGGCGTTAAAAGGTTTATCAGAAGCGCTCAAAGCTCAAAAGAAACAGGCAGAAGCGGAAAAAATTCACTCCGAATTTGAGACGGCTTGGCAATGGGCAGATGTGACTATCCATTCTTCTCGGATTAAATAAAGGTTTTAAAAGTATAAAATTTAATCATTTATAAATGTAATTATCATGAAAAAAAATGTAGAAAATCAAACCGGACACCGCAGAGGATTCCTCGGTATGCTCGCTAAAGGTGCAGCAACGTTAGGCCTGCTTTCATTTGCTGCGCCGTTGAAACTTAAAGCAGAATCGCCTTCGCCGACCGATTCCTTCATCGGAGATGACCCCTGGTTCGACAATATTAAAGGGAAACACCGTATGGTATTTGATGCCACGCAACCACACGGCATATACCCTTTCGGTTGGCCCAGAGTTTTTTTGATGACAAATGCTACAACCGGAACCCCCGAAAATGAATGTAGTGCAGTTGTTGTGCTTCGCCATACTGCTATTCCTTATGCTTTTGAAAATCGGCTTTGGGCCACTTATAAATTTGGTGAAGTTTTCAAAGCAGATGACCCTCACACCAATGCGCCCGCGGTGCGCAATCCGTTCTGGAAACCCAATGAAGGTGATTTCAAACTTCCGGGAGTGGGTAATGTGGACATTGGCATAAATGAGTTACAAGCCAGAGGCGTTATGTTTTGCGTCTGTGATATGGCTATTACAGTCTTTACATCGGCTGTTGCAGGAGGGATGAAAATGGATGCCGCAGAAGTAAAAAAAGATTGGTTATCGGGTTTACTCCCCGGCATACATGTTGTTCCCTCCGGGGTTTGGGCTGTGGGTCGAGCGCAAGAACATGGTTGTGCTTATTGTTTTGCGGGGTAATGGCGTTAAAAATTAAACAACCTGACATTAAATTATACGCATATTAAATTAGTAAACCAGATTCAAAAGTTGCAGCCTGTGTAAAAACGCTTGCAACTTTTGTTTTGTTGTTAAACTTATAGATTAAGCTGTGAGCTACGATATTGTAACCAAAAGGCACGGTGGAATTATAGAAGTTGAAAGTTTAGAAGGGGAAAAGACATAATTTTTTATTAAATTGCCCCTTTAATTCAAAAAAGGAAGAACTGACTCAATATATAAAGACTATGGAACCAAATGTAATGGATATTATTACCAAAACACTCATCACTGTCGGAGTGATGAAGTACTTGCGTAATTATCTGGAAACTTCCGTCCGTTTGCCACAATGGGATATAATTTTGAAGTATGCATGGGTTGGAGTTTTAATTTTGATCGGGTTGGCAACGGCATTTTCTATAAATATCATTAATGACAAGTTTTACTATTTATTATTATTTATCGTTGCGTACATCATTTATCAATCGCGAGATTATCGGTCTGCTCGTTTGCTCATGGTCGCAGTTTCCCCGATGCTCGCATTCGTTATCTTGAATGACAGTTTAAAGTTTTTAACGCCTCAATTTTATCAGTCTTATAACTCATTTTTTAGTTTTGCCGAAAGTTTTACTATATTTTGGTTATTAGGGTTTGGGATATACGCTCAGAAACAAAATAAGCGGGAAAAGTTACAAAAAATAAAAGATGACGAAGAAAGAAGACTTCTTGAAGCCCAAAAGAATGAATTGGAATTTTTAGTGTCTGAGAGAACCGCAGAAATCACCAAACAAAAAGAAGAGTTAGAATCAACTTTAGCGAAACTCAAAGCTACCCAAGACCAACTCATTCAATCCGAAAAGCTGGCGTCACTCGGCGAACTCACCGCTGGTATTGCCCATGAAATACAAAATCCGCTCAATTTCGTCAATAATTTCGCTGAATTGAGTGTGGAATTAGTCAAAGAACTCAATGACGAAATAACTAAAAATACGATTGATAAAGATTTAATAGAAAATTTGATGCATGATTTGACTCAAAATCAAGAGAAAATCAACCATCACGGCAAACGGGCCAGCAGTATCGTAAAAGGGATGCTCGAACACTCACGCAAAAGTACGGGGGTAAAAGAACCGACCGACATAAATGCTCTGGCTGATGAATATTTAAGATTGAGTTACCACGGCCTCAGAGCAAAAGATAAAGATTTCAATGCCACTATGGAAACGCATTTTGAGACCCCCCTCAGTAAAGTCGAGGTGATTCCGCAAGATATGGGGCGGGTTTTACTCAATCTCATCAACAATGCTTTTTACGCAGTTTCGCAAAAAGCGAAGACTTTGCGATCCCTGTCTGCCGAACAACAGATAGAGAACAACCGTGAACTTTACGAGCCGACCGTAACGGTGAGCACTCGCTACTTGGCGCCTCCTTTAGGACTGAAAGGGGCTGGATGCGTTGAGATAAGAGTGAAAGACAACGGTATCGGCATGCCGGACAGTGTAAAAGCAAAAGTGTTTCAGCCTTTTTTCACGACTAAACCGACGGGACAAGGGACAGGCTTAGGCTTGTCTATCAGCTATGATATCGTCACAAAGGGGCATGGGGGCACATTAGAAGTCAACACAAAAGAAGGAGAATATACGGAATTTATCATCAAATTACCATAACTTTGCGAAAACTAAAAAACATATGAAAATATTAGTCGTTGATGACGAACAAGACATTACAACCCTGTTTCAACAACGTTTTCGCCGGGAAATTCGCGAAGGGGTCTTTGAATTTTCCTTCAAATATTCGGGCGAAGAAGCTTTAGCTTTTCTTCAGGAGCACGAACACGAAGCCATTTTGATTCTTTCAGATATTAATATGCCCGGTATGAGTGGATTGGAGTTGTTGCGCCGAATCAGACTAAATGCGCCTTTACCTCCACCCATAATTATGATGATTACTGCCTATGGAGATAAGGACAATTACGACCAAGCTATGCGGTTAGGCGCTAATGATTTCTTGAATAAACCTTTAGATTTTAATTCCCTAAAAGAAAAGTTAATAACCTTGCAATGAAGTCTAAAATCATGATAGTGGATGATGAAAATGACTTTGAACAACTCATCCGCCAAAAATTTCGCCGACAGATACGGGAGCAAGAGTATGAATTTGTTTTCGCTAAAAATGGTAAAGAAGCGTTAGACATTCTGGAAGACAATCCTGATGTTGAAATTGTTTTCAGCGACATTAACATGCCTATCATGGACGGTTTGACGCTTTTGGTGAAACTGAATGAGAAAAATCCTTTGCTTAAGGCGGTTATCGTATCCGCATATGGGGATATGGACAATATTCGCACGGCGATGAACCGCGGTGCGTTCGACTTTATATGCAAGCCTATCCAATTTGAGGATTTAGAACTGACGCTTCTGAAAACCTTGAAATACGTTACTCAAATCCGAGAAACTGTAAAAGCCATTAAGGAAAACAATATTCTTCGGATGTATGTGGATGATAGTGTGCTACAATTTATGACCCGCTCTGAATATGAATCTACGTTGTTGCTGAACGAAACGGTAGAAGCCACCATTGTTTTTATGGATATTTGCGGCTTTACAGCCATTTCTGAAAAAGAATCACCCAATTTTGTCGTCAGTCTCATCAATAAATACTTTGATTTGATGGTTAAAGAAATCATCGCTCAAGGGGGTTACGTGGACAAATTTTTAGGCGATGCCGTGATGGCGGTTTTCAGAGGTGATTTCCATATCGATAGAGCCATCGAAGCATCTTTAGCTGTTCATACGGCCATTGAAGCGCAAAAAGAGGAACTGTCGGAGAAAAAAACGTATCTGCCCAAGGTAGCCATCGGTATCAATTCGGGTGAAATGATTTCGGGCAATATCGGTTCCGCCGCTCTCAAAAGATTGGATTTTACCGTCATTGGCGACGTAGTGAATACCGCTCAACGACTTCAAGCTGCCGCCAAACCCGGTCAGATTGTCATCAGCAAAGCCATTTATGAAAAAGTCAGAAACTCCTTTAATTGTAATGTTATTGGCGATATTTCAGTTAAAAACAAAGCGAAGCCTATCACCATTTATGAAGTGCTTGAATAAACTATTATATCAATAGTTCCCGTTTCTCAATTACTAATTACCCATTGCTAATTACCCATTAATAATTACAAATTGTACATCCCCCCCTCAGTATAACCATGTTTACAACACCCAATTCACCCGTTGATTCTTTTTTAAATAAATTTTACGCTTGGTCTTTCCATAAAAAATCTCAGAATTACCCCCTTTAACGGAATAAATGGAAGCGGATTTCAATTTGCCTTTTTCCCAAATCACATCAATCGTAAAACCGCCTCTGGCGCACAACCCTTTTACTGAACCACTGACCCAAGCATCCGGTAAAGCCGGAAGTAACTCAATTTTACCCATTTCAGATTGAACCAACATCTCCGCAACGGCTGCTGTGCCGCCAAAATTTCCATCAATTTGGAAGGGCGGATGAGCGTCAAAGAGATTCGGATATGTGCCACCGCCACTGCTGTATTTTGTTTTGCCATCGGGTTCGACATAGCGCAACAATTCCCGATACATTTTGTACGTATGATTGCCGTCGCGCAGGCGTGCCCACAAATTGGTGCGCCACCCTTTCGACCAACCCGTAGTTTCATCGCCTTTAATTTCCAAAGTCCGCTGACAAGCAGCAGCCAAAGTCGGCGTTTTTTCAACGGAAAGATGGTGTCCCGGATATAAGCCGTACAAATGCGATTGATGCCGATGTTGTGGTTCTTTATCTTCCCAATCGTAGTACCATTCCTGTAAATTGCCTTTTTTACCGACTTGATATGGGTACAATTTAGCCAATTTTGCCGCTAATTCCTGTCTAAAAGCAGCGTCTTTACCCAATATTTTAGCCGCTTCGATAGTTTGTAAAAACAATTCCCGGATCATAGCCAAATCGGCGGTCGTGCCATACGCTGTTTGACCGGCATAGCCCGTCGGGGTGATAAAAACATTTTCTGGCGAAGTAGCAGGGGATGTCACTAAATGGCCTTTACCGTCATCCACCAGCATGTCCAAACAAAATTCTGCCGCACCCCGCATGAGGTTATAAGCATTTTTATCTAAAAAAACCTTATCTTGTGTGAAAGCATAATGCTCCCATAAATGCGTTGCCAACCACGCGCCGCCCATATACCAATTTGCCCAGCATGGGTCGCCTTTACCGTAGTCACCCACGGGGTTCGACATGGCCCAAATATCAGAATTGTGCGCCACACACCAGCCTTTAGCATTGTAAAAATTTTTAGCGGTGGCGGCGCCTGTTTGAGATAGATTGTCAATAAAACCCAACAGCGGTTGGTGCATTTCCGATAAATTACAAACTTCTGCCAGCCAATAATTCATTTCAGCATTGATGTTCGTGGTGTAATTACTGCTCCAAGGTGGGCGCAAAATCGGATTCCAAATGCCCTGTAAATTAGCCGGGACACGGGGTGTGCGGGAGCTACTTATCAGCAAATAACGCCCAAAATTGAAATATAAAGCTTCAAGGCTGGGGTCTTTGGCATCGTCTCGATAAGCCTTCAAACGCTCGTCAGTCGGCAAATTTTTTGTCGGATTGCCATTGATGGTCAGGCTGACTCGATTGAAAAAAAATTGATAATCTTTAAGGTGCGCTTTTTTCAATATTTCAAAACCAAGACCTTGAGCTTTTGTCAAATTTTGGGTTGCTAAAGCCACCTCATTGACCCCCTCAGTATAAGGGTTTTTGTTGAAACCATTAAAACTTGTAGCGATTGAAATCAAAATTGTGGCTTCATTCCCATCCTTGATTCCGATTGTAGAATCCGTTGTCACCAAATTACCATCGTGTTGCACTATTTTAGACAATGTTGTAAACCGTGTGCCTTTGGCTTCTTCGTCAACAATGGCATTGGGTATATTGCCCCTATAACTTGGCTCAGCATGAATGGGTGCTCGACCTGACGATTGTAGAACTTGCTTGTCCAAGCTGTTTTTAAAGGGTAGAAGGCTATTAAAACGCACTAAAAATGACAATTTACCCTTTTGACTGGCTCGCAAACGAATCACCATTACTTGATGCGGATGCGAAATAAAATACTCTCGGGTATAAGTGACACCGTTGATAGTGTATTGCGTCATTGAAATGGCTTCATTCAAGTTCAACATTCTGCGGTAATCCGTTGCTTGACCGTCGTGTTGCATGTCTAAATACAGCGTGCCCAGAGGAGCGTAAGATTCTGAAAATTTCCCTTGCAACTTTTTATTCAAACTGTCCGCCGCACGGTAATTTTCGTCTTTCAAAGCTTGGCGTACTGAGGGGAGGTATTTATAGGCTTCGGGATTGATATTTTTAGAATCAACCGGTTCGCCCGACCAAAGGGTGGCATCGTTCAAATAAATTTTATCCGTTTGTACGCCCCCATGAATCGTTGCGCCCATTTTACCATTGCCCAAAACCAGGCTTTCTTCAAAATATTCCGCCGGTTGGTTATACAGCAAAACCTTATCCGATTGGGCTAAAAGGTTTATAGATAGGAAAAATAGGCATAATACGCCGATGGTAGCTTGTCTCATAAGGATTTTTGTTTTTTATACGCCACATTTTTATAAATTCTGGTGGGTGTAGCGTGCTGCGCACTTGTTATTTTTTTTCACGCGAATTTGAGTGGGTGCTGCGCACTTTTTTTTCTACACGAATTTGCTCGAATTTTACTAATTTCACCAAGTTACGTGTTGACAAAATTAAGTGCAACACACAACTTAGTGAAATTAGTAAAATTCGGGCAAATTCGTGTGAGAAAAAAACATGGTGCGAAGCACCCAACCCATCACAAGTTACGTTTTTTCATTTCTTTCACCGCAAAATCCGCTGCTCTTGCCGTCAAAGCCATATACGTAATGGACGGATTGACACATGACGACGAAGCCATTGCCGCCCCATCCGTCACGAACACATTTTTACACGCATGAACTTGGTTAAAGCTATTCAACACAGAGGTTTTAGGGTCACGACCCATCCGCGCTGTACCCATATCGTGGATGCCCAAGCCCAGATGTACATCTTGACGGTTATTACCCGATATGTTTTTAAAACCGGCGGCATCGAGCATTTCCATCGCCGATGTCATCATGTCTTTGCGCATAGCGATTTCATTTTCACCGAAAGCTGCGTCAAAAACTATCATCGGAATACCCCATTTGTCTTTTTTATTGGCATCGAGATACATGCGATTATTGGGATTGGGTAAAACCTCCCCAAAACCGCCGAAACCAATTGTCCAACTACCCGGTTTGGTCAGATCCTCTTTGAAGCTGGCACCAAACCCATCGGCGTTTAAACCTCTATTCCACCCTGCTCGATTGGCACCACCTTGATAGCCGAAGCCCCGCAAATAAGGCTGTTTATCGCTGCCCCAATTCCGAAAACGGGGAATATACAAGGCGTTGGGGCGTTGCCCAAACACATAATCATCTTCAAAACCTTCGATGCTAGCGCTCGCTCCTACCCCCAAATGGTGGTCCATAATGTTGCGCCCTACTTGGTCGCTGTCATTGCCTAATCCGGTAGGGAAACGGTTCGATTTTGAATTCAACATCAAGCCCGCCGTATTCATGGAACCCGCGTTGAGGAATATGATTTTAGCAAAATACTCCTGCACTTGCATCGTTTTTTGGTTGATAACGCGCACGCCCGTTGCCTTTTGCTTTTTATCATCGTAAATTATCTCTGACACAATCGAATCATGGAGGGTCGTTAAGCGTTTGGTCAAATTAGCGGCTGGAATCGCGCCCGCCAACGAACTATAATACGCTCCATACGGACAACCCCTCGCACATTTATTACGGTATTGACACGAGGCTCTACCCAATTTAGTATGTTCAACTTGCGGCTGGGTCAAATTAGCAATACGCCCAATGGTAACGGGGCGATTAAGTTTTTCAAGCATCATTTTTCTGAAATGCAACTCCGGCGGAAACATAGGCATAGCGGGTAAAAAATGACCATCGGGTAATACATCCAAGCCTTCTTTTTGGCCACTGACACCCACAAATTTTTCGACATAGGTGTACCATGACTCTAAATCTTCATATCGAATGGGCCAATCTACGCCATGACCATCTTTAGCATTCGCTTCAAAATCCTGCTTGTTCCAACGGTACGATTGCCGCCCCCAGTGCATGGATTTGCCGCCTGTGTGATAGGCGCGAATCCAGTCGAAAGGACGTTTTTCTATGTAAGGATTGTCTTTATCGTTGGTAAAAAAGCCGCCGGTTTCTTCATTCGCTAAGCCCCCAAACCGTTTATTTGCCCATAGTTCTTCGGCAGAATGTGCGGTGACTTTGCCGCGGTGTTCAAAATCCCACGGTTCTTTCATGGCAGTATCGTAGTCTTGACCGTGCTTGATTTCACGACCTCGTTCTATCATCAACACTTTCAAACCTCTTTCCGTCAATTCTTTGGCGGCAAAACCGCCTGTCATTCCCGAACCGACCACAATAGCATCAAAACTGCTCTTTTTTTGAGCATTTATATTCAAATTCATGTTTTTTTTCAATTAAAAAAGTTAGAAATATGTTGGTTTTGGGTTTTGGGTTTTGCCCCGAGTACTCGGGGCAAAACTCAATAAGCGTACGCCTTCTGATTAGGTTTTAATTTAATCACTTCCAATTTTGAAGGAATTTGGACATACTCAAAAGAGGCTTTTATACCTGCTTCCGAGGTAAAATAGCCCAAAAGCGTCAATTCTTTCATCAAACGCCAGAACGGCAAGCCTTTAGGAACGGCTTTCATTTCCTCTTTATCGTCGTTGTCGCCCATTTTGGTCTGTTTGACTTCCCGCGCTTTCATTATCGCTTTGGTTTCAGCTTCAATTTTTTTCAGCCTTTCAGTACGAGTAGGAATATCCATTTCTAAGAATTTGGATTCCTCTAAGGTTGTAATGCCTTCCATAAAACTAAGATGTTCCGGTTGGGCATAACAATCTTTGAGCATCATTTCGATGAAAGCCGGTACGCCCACATCTTTTGCGCCAACGGTGTCGGTTTTAGGGATTATCATTTCCGCGACTTCCGCAACGATACGTCTTTGTATTTCGGTAAGGTTAAAAACTACCCCCTCAGTATGAAGGTAGATTTTTTGCTCGAAGCGGCTCATTGCCATCAAGGTAGGTGCTGACAACGTGCCACCTAACAAAATGGCAGCTTTTTTTATGGCATCTCTTCTATTCATTGCTTTGTTATTAACGTTTAAAAAAATCAAAGCAAAATAGCATTTATGTTTGAGTGTATTTCATTTTTTCGATAAAACACCAAAAATTTTAGGAACAGGACAATCTGTTTTTTTTAGGAGCTTGTTGAGGGGGCTAAAAATCAAATTTTATAACAAAATGAGGATGACTATAATTTTTTATCTGGTGTGTATCAATTAGTTAAGTGTTGTTTGTGTATCTTTAACTAACCCAATGCGTAAAATTTGTCGGATTGGCAACTCAAAATGATAAACCAACATAATTCTTAAATACACATTATGGAAATTTTACTTCTTCTCGCTATCATTGTCTTTTTATTCATTATAAAGAACAACATAGATGAAAAACTGACAACTATTAACGACCATTTTTCCGATTTATACATCCAATTAGATGCTTTAAAGCAAGAAATCGAAAAGAAAAAAATTGTATCTTTTGAGGAAACGAAATCTTTAAAGGAAGAAAAAATAATCGTTCAAAAACCAATCATTGAAGTAAAGCCACCCATTATTCAGGCAATACCTATTGTTGAACAAGTTGAACAACCCAAAGAAAAATCCGTTGCCCAAACTGAAACGACTGTTTCGACTTTTGATAATTCGCCCCAACCTTCTTTAACGAAAACAGAACCTATTTTTTATGAACCCGAAAAATCGTGGTGGGATACTTTCAAAGAGGATAATCCTGATTTGGAAAAATTCATCGGGGAAAACCTCATCAATAAGATTGGGATATTGATATTGGTCTTAGGCATCAGCTATTTTGTTAAATTTTCGATCGATAAAGGGTGGATAAACGAACCTGCACGGGTGGGTATTGGCATTCTTTCCGGCACATTAGTCATGGCAATCGCTCATAGGTTGCGCAAGCAGTATGCGGCGTTTAGTTCGGTGTTTGTGGCGGGTGCAATTGCTATTTTTTACTTTACTATCGGCATTGCATTCCACAGTTATCACTTGTTTAGTCAAACGGTTGCGTTTGCTTTGATGGTCATTATTACGGCATTTAGTTGTCTTGTTTCTCTTTCTTACGACCGAAAAGAATTGGCTGTTTTATCCTTAATTGGGGGTTTTGCCGTGCCTTTTATGGTGAGTACTGGACAGGGGAATTATGTGGTTTTGTTTACTTATATTATGATTTTAGATTTGGGTATTTTAGCATTAGCTTACCATAAAAAATGGCGCATCGTCAATATTTTATCCTATATTTTTACGGTTATTTTATTTGCTGGCTGGTTATCACAAGACATTTATGAAGCGAATCCACACTATTTAGGGGCATTGTGCTTTGGTTTTGCGTTCTATTTGATTTTTGTTTTGACTAATATTATTCATAACCTCAGAACAAAAACCGTTTTTTCCAATACCGAATTAACCATTTTAGCCAGCAATACTTTTTTGTTTTATGGTGCAGGGATGGTCATTTTGAACCCATATCACCCCGAATTTAAAGGCTTATTCACGACGGCATTGGGTTTGTTGAATTTAGTGTATGCTTGGATTTTATACAAAAAATTCAACTTGGATAAAAATACGGTTTATCTATTAATAGGCATGACTTTAACATTCGTGACCTTGGCTATTCCGATACAATTTAAAGGCAATTATATTACACTCTTTTGGTCAGCAGAAGCCGTGATGTTGATGTGGTTGGGGCAAAAGGCGAAGATTGCGGGCTATCGTTTTGGTTCAGTCATAGTGACAGCGTTGATGCTGATTAGTTTGATGATTGATTGGCAACAAAATTATTCCTTCGACCTTGATTTTGCCATTTTATTCAACAAAATATGCATAACGGGTATTTTTTCCGTCATCTGTTTGGTAGTAATATATTATTTACTAAAAGACGAAGAAGAGGAATACACGCAATTTGGGGTTACTTTTAACTCTAAAATATACGGAAATTACATCGGTATTGCGGCAATCGTAACCACTTATATTCTTGGTTTTTTAGAAGTGGGTTTTCAAGCCAAAAATCACATTTTAGGGGCGAGCTCTGCCGCTTCGGTATTGGTGTTGTATCATTTACTGTTTAGCGCAGTCTTGTTTTTTGCTTTATGTCGAACTAAGAATTTGTTCAATTATCAATTAGCAACCATACTCGGCATTGCCAATATTTTATTATTTGCATTTTGGTTTTCTAACTATCCTTTTTATGAAAATTCAGATTATTTAGCGGGCGCAATCAGCCAAAGATTGGCTTTTTATTTACATTATATTTCGTTGGGCATCGTGTTGTATTTGGCTATTGGAACGTATAAAATACATCAAGAAAGCGCTGTTTTTGAATTTTTTAACTCCTCCTTAGCCATTTGGGTAGCGGCGTTTCTAATTGTATATCTCGCGAGTACGGAATTGATGGTACACGGTATAGTCTTCTCAAACAATCAAGAGCTTGCACTTAGCCAAATTGTCAAAACGGGGTTTCCTATTTTATGGGGTGTTTTAGCTTTTATTTTCTTAATTATTGGTATAAAAAAAGAGCATAAAACAATTAGAATTATCGCTTTAGCTTTGTTGGGATTAACCATTGTTAAACTATTTTTATTTGATATTAGAAACGCTTCAGAAACAGGTAAAATCGTTGCCTTTATCCTGTTAGGTGTTTTGATTTTGATTATATCATTTGTATATCAAAAAATAAAGGTTTTGGTACTTGATGATAAAAAGACGAACGAAAATGATAAAGACATTTAAAATATACTGCCTGTGTATCGTTTTTTTATGGACGAACATATTGATAGGGCAGAACATAACAAAAGCAAAAATCCAGCCCGTCGCAAACAATGGTCTGCATAAAATGGTTGTGCCAGCGGAGATTCGGTCTTATTCAAAAGATGATTTAAGTGATTTTAGGATATTTGATAGTAAAAACAGAGAAGTGCCTTATTTTTTGGTGGCGGATGCACTCGAGAAGAGGAGTGAACAGTTTGAAGATTTTCCTATTATTTCAAAACAAGTCGTAAACAAAAAATCAACGTCCATAGAAATAAAAAATCCGAAAGGCCAAATCAAGGGTTTAAGGCTTGTCATTGCTAATTCGGAAGTCACCAAGAAGTACAGTATCAGTGGTAGCAACGACCAAAAAGAATGGTACGGATTGATTAATAATGGGATATTGAGTGATTTGAAAAGTTTAGAAACGACGACTGTTGTAAAAGAGTTTTCGCTTCCGTTATGTTCTTATCGCTTTTTAAAAATAGTATTTGATGATTCTACCACCTTACCCATCAATGTTTTAAAAATCGGTAATTTGCAAACTTCCTTTTTAAGAGGGGCTATGCAAGAAATAAAAGCCAAAAGCATTCAAACGACTCAAGTGACAGCAGAAAAAAAGACGGTTATCAAGATAGAATTTGATTTCCCGCAATTCATCGATAAAGTTGCTTTTGATATCCTTAAAACCAATCTTTTTAAACGCAATGCACGGATTTATACGGATAATGAACGCATTGAAAAGCACAAAACTGTTAAATATCAAGACGATATTGCGCGTTTTTCAGTGGTTTCAAATCAAGATAATGTCTATCACATAGCCCATACAAAACAAGAGTATTTGACCATAGAAATTGAAAACCAAGACAATCCGCCGTTGAAAATTTCAGATATTAAGTTCTTTCAGAAACCGATTTTTGCCGTTGCCGATTTAAAATCAAACGAAAATTATACTATTGTAACAGGTAATCTCAATCTGATGTCGCCCAATTATGATTTAGCTTTTTTTAAGGAAACAATTTCTGATACTTTGCCTGAAACTCAAATTACATCAATTGAATATCAAAAACAAGAAGATACAGCAATAAAGAAAACGAGTTTTTGGCAACAACCGTGGTTCATGTGGCTATGCATCAGCGCGGGAGGTTTGATGATATTGTTTTTTTCGGTGAGGCTAATCAAAGAAATTTGAATCCCCTGAGTAATGATGTTAAAGTTCATCCATTATTTAAGATACAACGCCGCCGCCGCATACGCCAAACCCGCATAACTGACCGTCAAATATTGCAAATGTGGTGTATCTCCCCAATCGGTCATCAACATACCGTCTGCGCCGTATTTTATGCCATTGGCGATGGCATTTTCAACATTGCTCATCATATT
>JANPGW010000282.1:0-2293 GCA_031424115.1 Saprospiraceae bacterium
ATTGCCGAATGGTCTTTCCATAAAGCTCTTTTTGCCAAAAAAATGACCAATTTGGATTTTCCGGTAAAAGCCAAAAAAGAATACGATATCAGTATCGTCGAATATGTCAATCAGTTTTTTAAAGACAAGGCTCAAGATGCCGCTTATCTGAAAGAACTTATGATGCGTTGTAACGACAACGGCGTCAAAAATCACCTCATCATGATTGACGGTGAGGGTTATATGGGCGATTCGGATGCCACCAAACGCAAAAAAGCCGTAGAAAATCATTACAAATGGGTCGAATGTGCTAAGACATTGGGTTGCAAAACCATTCGCGTCAATGCGCATGGCGAAGGAACGGCAGAGGAAGTTGCCAAACGCTGCGTCGAGAGTTTGCGGACATTAAGCGAGTTCGGTAAAACGCACAATATCAATGTGATTGTCGAAAACCACGGTGGCTATTCTTCAAATGGTGCTTGGTTAGCGGGTGTCATGAAAGAAGTGAGCATGAAAAACTGCGGTACTTTGCCCGATTTTGGCAATTTTTGCCTCAAACGGGGCGATGCTGCGTTCGGCAAATGCCTTGAAGAATACGACCGCTACAAAGGGACAAGTGAAATGATGCCTTATGCAAAAGGTGTGAGCGCAAAAAGTCACGACTTCAACGAAGCGGGCGACGAAACGCATACTGATTATGTAAAAATGCTCAAAATCGTTAAAGATGCCGGTTTTAAAGGCATCATTGGCATTGAGTACGAAGGGGCAACATTGGGAGAAGAAGTAGGCGTTCGCCGCACTTTGGCTTTGTTGAAAAAGGCGGGAGCCATGGTTTAATTGAGAAGACCCTCACCGCTTATTCGACACATACTTCCCAATCCCAATCACCCGATCAAAGCGCGCACCAAACGGGCGATAATAGACCAACACGGTGTATTCATTTTGGGTTTCGTACCAATCGCCCTCTAAGGCTGAGCCGTCGTAACCCTTTTTGTCTTTCGGTACGGTCACGTAACTGTAGTTGTAAAAACCCTGTTTGAGTTGAACAGTGGCTTCGTATCTCTGCTGTGAAGGTGAGTAATCGAGTTTAAAACGGTCGTCAATTTTCCAATTGGACAATTCACCATAGAGATACACATCGGCATCTTGAATCGGCTGTTTGTGAAATAGAGAAAAAATCACATCTACATAGTCCGCTTTCGTTTCGCTCTCGCTTTCACTGTTGAAATCCGTGTTTTCAACAAAATAACCGCCGTTCAAGTCGGGATAAACCAAATACGGTTCACGCGCTCGATCAAGGTCGGTGCGCAGGGTGTAAAACCATGTTTCATCATCCTTGTCAATGCGCGCCACTCTCTCGGAACGAAAACGGGTGCTGCGCAAATCGACATAGCGCCATTCTTTGCCGGCTAAAAAAATGATGGAGTCTTGATAATCAAATATCAATTTTTCTCCTTGCACGTAGAGCGGTTTTATGTTGTTTTTAGCCATATCCCAACGGCGATTCTGTAAAACACTCAATTGGATTTCGTTCATCGGGTTCGAAATACGGAAATTTTTAGGTTCAATCGAAATGTCTAACTCGTGGTGGGTGTTATACAACAACGCATTCGGAATAGCCGGTTGCACAATAGGCACTAAAATGGTTTCGTACACAATAAACCGTTTGGTAAAAACCAGCGTTTTGTCGCCATCATCTTCAAACACCTTGATGAGGTAATTGCCCGATTTCGTCACGCGCATATTCTCATTCGGAAACGTCAAACTGTAATGCACATAAGCGATATTGGTAGCCGACGCGTTTTTGATGTTCAAAATACGGTCTTCTTGATACCCCTCAGTATATTCCATTTTATCAAGTTTGGTGGGCAGTTGCCAATCACGGTCATATTGCTCAATGGTGTAGAGATAATTTTTCAATTCCCCTTCCATATTGTCAAAATTTAACTTAAAATAACCCCCTTTCAAAGGCATAGCGGGTAAACCATACGGCGCACCACCGGCTATCAATTGCACCGTGCGGATATTGTCGGCATACACCGAATCCACCGCTTGGAGGCTGTTTTTTTGGGCAAAGGTCAAAAAAGGGAAAGTCAGCAACGCTACCAATAGAATATGTTTACCGTAAAAAACTTTTGAAAACTTCATTATATGATGTATTATTTAACTACTTATAGTTTTTAAAAGTGTGAAAATAGGCATTTTTATCGTTTTGACGCATATCCTATAAAACGAGAGTGCATAACAAATTCTCAAGTGATTGGGGCATCGCCCCTAAAGTTCGGTAGAGTCACCGAAAAAGTATAATTTGTAT
>JANPGW010000283.1:0-2606 GCA_031424115.1 Saprospiraceae bacterium
GGTTAATTTCAACATTTTTTTTTATTAAATTAATTTAATAAATATTTATAAATAATTAATAATTAGCTTATTATATATTTTAACAGAAAAATTTATTGAAATAAAAACCATAATTGAAATCAAATAATAAATTCCCAAAACCACATCATTTATTCTATACGTAAGTAGTATTGAAACACTGGCAAATTAACTTCTCCTAAAAACAAGTTAAAGCTTTTCTACACCCACAATCAGGTTGATAATATAAACAATAGCCCGATTGAAATTTTAATATTGTTAATTTTAAGTGCTTAATCCCTTGTTAGCAAGTTGAAGATTGAACAAGTGAGTTGTTTCATGACATATCACAACAACCTTTTTCTATGCATAAATTAACCATTTAACTCAATTCATTTATTAAACTGTTTGTTAACATTTAAAAAAAATTCCAATGAAAAATGTAAAAAAACTCTTACTCAAGTCGAGCCTTGTAATAGCCCTTGTTGGGGCAATTGGCTATTACGGTATAGAAACCCGCTATCTTGAAGCTTCCAGCCACCGCGAAGCGCCTCTCATTTCGGAAGATCCGTTGGCAGATAATACTGATTTATATGCTTTTCGCAGCCCGGACAATCCCAATACTGTAACTATCATCGCTAATTACATCGGATTGGAATTGCCCCAAGGTGGTCCCAACTACGCTACATTCGGAGACAATATTCGCTACGAGGTACACGTCAAAAATAACCCTGCAACGCCTTATGATGATATTACTTACCGATTCACATTTACCAAAAAAAATGAAGATCCTACTACTTTTTTCAATATCCGTTTGGGCAAACAAAATTTGAAAACTACTTATAGTTGCGAACGACGTATGGGCAATGGTGCTTTCCAAACAATTATTTTGGATGGAACTGTTCCACCACCAAATATCGGTCCGCGCTCTATTGATAACCCCGTTTTAGGTTTAGGAAAACCGTATTCTCAGTTGATGCAAGAAGCGATCAAAACAGCTTCAACAGGTGAAAAAATCTATTGTGGCCCAGCTGATGATCCATTCTTTGTTGATTTGGGCGGTATCTTCGATTTAGGTCAAACGCGTCAAGCCGGCGGTGCTCGTGACGGTGTTGGCTGCTATAATGTTCATGTTATTGCTATTCAAGTGCCTATTGCTACCCTACAAAAACAAGGAAAGTCAGTAGCGGCAGCTAAAAACATCTTGGATGGTGATTATGTCATCGGGGTTTGGGCTTCTGCAAGTCGCCCACGTATTTCAACTCTTAGCTATGATGGTTTGAGACCTTACAGACAGGGAGCATGGATTCAAGTATCACGTTTGGGTATGCCTTTGACCAATGAAGCTGTTATTCCGATTGGTCAAAAAGATAAATGGAATTATCGCACACCTTACGACCGGGAGAGTGAATTTGAAAGGTACTTTAATAATCCTGAATTGGGTTTGTATATGGATGATCGAATCTTTGGAAGCGCCATCCCAGCATTATCAAAGCTTCGTATCCAAACTAAATCACAAACCGTATTAGGCGCAGTGGATTTTGGAAACGGTAAGGATGGGCTCTATGTAATTAAAGGTCACCCGGCTACTGCTGGCACTGCCCTCGACAATGCCGTCTTTGGTAATTATTTGCTCCGTAAAGGAGAACCGCGTTCCGTGGATTTGTTGCCGATTTTCTATACAGGCGTTCCGAACTTGCCGCCTTATCAATTGGCAACGGGAAAAACACCCGGCAATCCACTTACAGTTGGTAAGCCATTTATCAATAATTTCTTGCCAACATTTGGTGATATGCTTCGTTTAAATATGGCTACACCCGTTACGCCTCGCAATGATCCGAACTTTAGCAGCGAAGGGATAATTGCTGCTGCTGCATTGGGCTTAACAAACTCTGCTTACAATACGACCAAAGACCTTCAATTTATTCCTAATATGGATGGGTTCCCTAATGGTCGTCGCTTAGAAGATGATGTAACACGTATCGAGTTACAAGCCGTTTCAGGCGTTGCTTTAGCAGCAGTTGGTCTTTGGTATGACGATTGGGTTATCGGTCAAACCCCTTTAACAACTAAGTTAACAAATGTTTTAGGTTATACAACAGGTGTTGAAAAGAATGATGTACCTGCTTTCAAAGCGGCATTCCCTTACGTACAGACGCCGTGGAATGGCTATAAATATCATTTCAAAAACCAATAGTTCTAATGGTGAATGGCGAATGGTGAATATTTACCACAAACACTCAATATACTGAGGGGGGTAAATTATCATCATTCACCATTAAACTATCCACCATTCAATATTCATTCAATAATAATAAAAAAATATGAAAAATATATTGCCATTTATACTGAAATCTACTTTGGCTCTTGCCATAATTTCAGCCGTTGTCTATTTCAACGTTAAGACCTCTTACTTAGAGGCATCAAGTCACCGCGAGGCACCGATGATTGCCAACGACCCGTTGGCAGACAATACGGACTTGTATGCTTTCCGCAGTCCTGATGATACCAATACTGTAACCCTCATCGCCAACTATGTACCGCTTCAGTTGCCACAAGGTGGTCCTAACTATGCGTCTTTTGGTGAGAATATCCGTTATGAAATTCAC
>JANPGW010000284.1:0-60666 GCA_031424115.1 Saprospiraceae bacterium
ATCACCTTAACCTACAAACAACTGCACGAGAAGGTTTGCCAATTTGCCAATGTTTTAAAAAACAATGGTGTTCAGAAAGGCGATCGCGTGTGTATTTATATGCCGATGTTGCCGGAATTGGCGATTGCAGTACTCGCTTGTGCGCGTATCGGGGCTATTCATTCAGTAGTTTTCGGCGGTTTTTCTGCCAATGCTTTGTCCGACCGTATCAATGATTCTGCCTGTAAAGTGGTCATTACAAGTGATGGCGCTTATCGCGGCAATAAAGAAATCAAGCTCAAAGATATTGCCGACGAAGCCCTGTCGCATACCCCCTCAGTACAAACGGTGATTGTGTATAAACGCATCAACTGTTTTGTTCACTGGAGCGAAGGACGCGACAAATGGTGGCATGACGAAGTGGAAAAAGCCTCTACACATTGCCTGCCTGAACCGGTTGATAGCGAACATCCACTTTTTATCCTTTACACATCCGGCTCGACGGGCAAACCCAAAGGTGTTGTGCACACGACTGCCGGTTATATGGTTTACACCGAATACACTTTTAGGCAAGTATTTCAGGTAGGAGCAAAAGATATTTATTGCTGCACGGCAGATATTGGATGGATTACCGGACACTCATATATCGTTTATGGACCTCTTTTATCGGGTGCTACGACCGTTATTTTTGAGGGTATTCCTACTTGGCCCGATGCCGGTCGTTTCTGGGATATGGTAGATAAGTTGAAAATCAATCAATTTTATACCGCTCCAACGGCTATCCGTTCGCTCATGGGCGCGGGATTGCAGTATGTTGCACCTTATTCGTTATCGTCGCTGAAAATTTTGGGCTCAGTGGGTGAACCCATTAATGAAGAGGCTTGGCAATGGTATTATCGCTACATAGGCAAGAGTCGTTGCCCACTTGTGGACACTTGGTGGCAAACTGAAACCGGCGGTATTATGATTTCGCCGTTGCCGAATGTAACACCGCTCAAACCGACTATGGCGACGCTGCCATTGCCTGGCATTCAGCCTTGTTTATTAGACCCGAGTGGAAAAGAAATTGAGGGAGATAATGTGGAAGGCTTATTGTGCGTAAAATTCCCTTGGCCCGGTATCATTCGCACAACTTGGGGCGACCATGAAAGAGCGCGGCAGACCTATTTCGGACCCTATCCGGGATATTATTTCACCGGTGACGGCGCAAAACGCGATGAAGACGGCTATTATCGCATTATTGGTCGCGTGGATGATGTCATCAATGTTTCGGGTCATCGCATCGGCACCGCTGAGGTGGAAGACGCTATCAACAAGCATCCTTTTGTAGTAGAATCAGCAGTCGTGGGATACCCACACGATATAAAAGGACAGGGTATTTATGCTTTTGTTATCTGCGATAGAGCCATTCACAGCGAAAAAGCTTTCAAAGATGAAGTGCTGGTTGAAATCAATAAACAAATCGGCCCCATTGCCAGACCGGATATTATCCAAGTGGTTCCGGGCTTGCCTAAGACGCGTTCCGGTAAAATTATGCGCCGCATTTTGCGAAAAATAGCTGAAGGCGATGTCTCAAATTTGGGTGATACCTCTACTTTATTAGACCCTTCAGTAGTGGAGGCTATTAAAGATGGTGCGCCTACATTGATAAAATAGCAATCTAACAACATTAAAAATGATCTACGAATCCCTCTATCAGCGGAGTTTGGCAAATCCCGAAGGTTTTTGGCGGGAACAAGCACAAGCAATTCATTGGTTTAAATTTCCCAAAACCATTCTTTCAAAGGAAAAAGATGGGCTTTATCGCTGGTACAAAGGCGGTAAAATGAACACCTGCTTTCTGGCGGTGGACAACCATGTTGAAAACGGTCGAGGGGATGACACGGCAATCATGTATGATTCGCCGGCAACGGGCGTAAAAAAGCAATTTACATACCGGCAGCTGCAACATGAAGTGGCTAAGTTTGCCGGATTACTCAGAGGTTTAGGGGTTGAAAAAGGGGACAGAGTCATTATCTATATGCCGATGATACCCGAAGTCACTTTCGCCATGTTGGCGTGTGCGCGATTAGGAGCCATTCATTCAGTTGTTTTCGGCGGTTTTGCCGCGCATGAATTGGCGATTCGGATTGATGATGCCACGCCAAAAGTGCTTTTAATGGCCAGTGGCGGTAAGGAATTGGATAAAATTATTCCCTACAAACCAATTGTGGATAGAGCCTTGGAAGAAGCCGAACACAAGATTGAGCACGTTGTCTGCTATCAGCGCGATTTTGTGACGGCTGACCTAAAAATGGGACGTGATTACGATTGGTTAGAACTGCTGGCAGATGCTCAACCCGTCTATGATTGTGTACCGGTGGATGCCAATGATCCGCTGTATATCATCTACACGTCCGGTACAACTGGCAAACCTAAAGGTATTGTGCGAGACAATGGCGGTCATGCGGTTGCGATGGCATTTTCGATGAAATATATTTATGGGATTGATGCCGGGGATGTATTTTGGGCGGCGAGTGATGTGGGTTGGGTAGTAGGACACTCATATATCGTTTATGCCCCGTTGATTACCGGTTGTACGACCATCATTTATGAAGGCAAACCGATAAAATCACCCGATGCCGGTGTATTTTGGCGCGTGATTTCGGAGTATAGGGTGAAAGTATTTTTCACTGCACCAACCGCCATAAGAGCCATACGGAAAGAAGACCCTAATGGCGATTTGCTGAAAAAATACGATTTATCGAGTTTGAAATACCAATTTTTGGCGGGTGAACGCTGCGATGTTTCAACGCTCGAATGGTTGAGTGAGCAACTGAAACGCCCCGTTATTGACCATTGGTGGCAAACTGAATCGGGTTATCCAATGCTCGCTAACTTTGCGGGGCTTGAATTGTTTCCTGTTAAACCCGGGAGTGCGGGCAAACCGGTGCCGGGTTTTGACATTCAGATTTTAGATGAAAATTTAGAAACTCAAGAGCCGGATACTGAGGGGGCCGTCACGATCCGCTATCCCTTACCTCCGGGTTGCCTCCCGACCCTCTGGAACGACACTGAAAGATTTAAAGACTCTTATTTGGCGGCTTTTCCCGGTTTTTATTTTTCGGGCGATGGTGGCTACAAGGATACTGAGGGGTCTGTTTTCATCACCGGACGTATTGATGATGTCATCAATGTTGCAGGTCACCGCCTTTCCACTTCGGCGATGGAAGAAATTGTGGCGAGCCATCCTTCGGTAGCGGAATGTGCTGTGATTGGGGTAGAAGATGACATGAAAGGACAAGTGCCGATTGGTTTTGTGGTGTTGAAAGGCGGCGAAGACATTTCAGAAAAACAGATTGAAGAGGATTTAATCCAAATGGTGCGGCAGCAAATCGGCGCAGTCGCTTTTTTTCGCCGTTCCGTGATTGCTAAACGTTTGCCTAAAACGCGTTCGGGAAAAATATTGCGTAAAATCATGCGTCATATCGCTGATGGTAAAGCATTCACAGCTCCGTCCACTATCGAAGATATTACGGTTTTGGATGAGTTAAGTGAATTAATGGGTGAAAAGAGAGTAGGATTGGCATTCGAGAAAAAGTGAATATTAAGTCACTAAATTCAGAATTTCTATTCTTTTTTTCTAACACAATAGGCACATAGGGCACATAGTTTGAGTTTCTTTAAGGATGACAAAAAGGCTATGTGTTTTATGTGCCTATTGTGTTTAGAAAAAATATCGTTTAAGTGTGCTCAACTTCTTATAAATCAAGGGCGTAATAACGGGATCGGTTATTATGCCCTTGATGGTTAAGTCAATTTTTTATTAAAATGTGAATAAAAAAGCTATATTTGCTTCCCAATAAAGGCTTATTAAGAAATAGTGATTTGATATATATCATCCTCTTCAATGATTGTTTTCATCATGCTCATTGGCATAAACATGTAATTTTCTGTCAATTATAAAAAAAATGGAGTTACCACAAACCTGGAAAGACATATTATTTGAAGCCGGCGATTTGTTTCGCTTTTCCATGCGCTTCTTCACTCAGGGCTATAAGCCTCGATATGAAGTAAAGGAATTTATTCGGCAATGTTTTATCATTGGGTATAACTCTTTGGCTTTGGTGGGCTTGACGGCTTTCATCATGGGTTTGGTTTTAACTATGCAACTGCGCCCTACTTTAGTGGATTATGGGGTAGAAAGTATGTTGCCGGACATGGTCGGCATTGCTGTGGTTAGAGAAATAGGGCCTATATTAACGTCCTTGATTTTTGCGGGCAAAATCGGAAGTAGCATTGGCGCCGAATTGGGCAGTATGAAAGTTACGGAACAGATTGACGCTATGGAAGTGTCCGGTACTAACCCTTTCAAATATTTGGTCGTTACCCGAGTGATGGCAACAACGGTCATGTTGCCAATTTTGGTCATATTAAGCGACTATATTTCTCTCTATGGCGCCTATTTAGGTGTGAATATCAAAGGAGTCACCACTTTTACCTTGTTTTACAAAAGAGTTTTTGATGCCCTTATTATCGGAGATTTAATGCCGGCGATTGTCAAATCTTTCTTTTTTGGCTTTGCAGTGGGCATCGTGGGCTGTTACAAAGGCTATAACAGTTCTAAAGGTACTGAGGGGGTGGGTCATTCGGCAAATTCTGCGGTGGTGGTCAGTTCGATATTGGTTTTTATTATAGATTTGATTGCGGTACAAATTACGGACTTGTTGGGCATAAATTAAGATGTGTAATGACTGAAAATAAAATGGCAATACTGGGTGGAAAAAATGCATCACAAGAAAGGGTGATATGCGTTGAACATTTGTATAAGTCATTTGGCAGTAATCATGTATTGATTGATTTTAATTTTAATTTGTATAAAGGGGAAAATGTTGCCGTGCTCGGTAAGTCAGGCTCCGGCAAATCAGTATTCATAAAATGTATCATCGGTTTACTAAGACCCGATAGAGGCACAGTGAAGGTTTTTGAACATAATATCCCTGATTTGAACCATGAACAATTAGATAGGTTGAGGGTCAAAATGGGTTTTTTATTTCAAAGCAATGCCCTTTATGATTCTATGACGGTACGCGAAAATCTCGAATTTCCGTTGCGTCGACACTGGATTGAAACATCTAAGGAAGAAACCAATAACAAAGTAATGGAAGTATTGACAAATGTCGGGTTGGCGCACACTGTGGATATGATGCCAATAGAACTCTCCGGCGGTATGCGAAAAAGAATTGCCTTAGCCAGAACGTTGATTCTGAATCCGGAAATTATGCTCTATGACGAACCCACAACCGGCTTAGACCCCATCACTGGCAGAGAAATTAGTCGGTTGATAGTAGAAATTGGGGAAAAATACAATAATTCAGCCATTATCATATCCCATGACATGAACTCTATTCGAATGACGGCGGATAGAATCATCATGCTGATTGATGGCAGAGCTTACGCCGAAGGCACTTATGATGAACTTAAAAAAAGCAACGATAACAAAGTGAAACAATTTTTTGAATAATGGCAAATAGAACGGTAAATAATGTTAAGTTAGGCGTATTTGTTTTAGCGGGACTCGTAGCGTTGATTTTTTCTTTGTATATGATTGGCAAAGACACCAATCTTTTCGGTAAAAATTATGTGCTTAAAGCCCGTTTTCAAAATATTAACGGTTTAATGGCGGGTAACAATGTCCGCTTTTCCGGCATACAAGTCGGTTCAATCAAACAAATTCAAATATTGAATGATACTACCATTGAAGTGACCATGTTGATTGAAGAGGATAAGAAAAAATTTATTCACAAAGGCGACCTTGCCAGCATAGGAACGGACGGCTTGGTGGGCAACAAACTCATCAATCTCGCTCCGGGCAAAACCGGTGCTGCAATGGCTGAAAGCGGCGATATATTAACTGTCAAAAATGCTATCAGTACTGAAGATATGATGGAGGTTTTGAATAAAACCAATAAAAACATCTCTATCATTTCTGAGGAATTGAAAAGTACCGTTCAGCGGGTGAATCAAAGTGCCGCTTTATGGGAAATTTTGAATGATAAAACCTTGCCCGCGAATTTGAGAACATCCTTGGTTAATGTTCGGAATGCTACTTCCAAAACGGATAATATGGTGACTGATTTACAATCGGTTATTCGCGACATCCAACAAGGTAAAGGTTCACTGGGGGCCATTTTAAAGGACACGGCTATTGCGGTGAATCTGAATCAGGCGATTGATAAAATAAAAATGGTAGGAGACAATATTAAATTGGTGGGCGACAATGCCAACAATCTGGCTAATGAACTGAACACGCTTACCAAAAACGTCAAAGAGGAAGTTAACAATGGCAAAGGACCGGTCAATGCCGCCTTAAAAGATTCTGCGTTGGTCACCAAACTCAATAACAGCCTCAGCAATATCGAATCAGGCACGGCGGGATTTAATGAAAATATGGAAGCTTTGAAGCATAATTTCTTATTCAAAGGCTATTTTAAAAAATTGGAAAAACAGAAAAAGAAAGAAGAAGAGGGAAAAGCAAAAGCTAAAAAGACAGTCCCCAAAAATTAAGTTATCTAATCCTGTTTCACGATAGAATCCTCCCTGAGTTCATAATCATAATAAATTCGGGGACCCATTTTTTCCCCCGTGAATTTGCTTTTACCGCTGCTGCTGATCGGTAATCCTTTTACATTATACTCGAAAGTGATCACGCGGCTGTCCGTTTCGAGGCGGAGCAAGCGGTCTTTTTTATCATAAATATAATATACTTCATCCACCTTATATTCATCGGTAATTTTATCATTGAGAAAAAAATAACGCGCTCTGTTCCTTTTGCCTTTTTTATCATAATCTATCTGATAACGAATATTGTTATAAACAAATTCGACTTCCCGTCCTTCACTGTCAAGCCTTGCCGTATCTTTATTTTCGAAATCATCCATCTTTATTTTGAGACTATCGCCTTGCCAATCGTAATTATATGTCCATTCCCGATAAGCGGTAATGAAAATCTGATAATGTTCTTCGTGATAAAGGCGTCCTTTGGCATCGTAAAAATATTGTGATTCTTCGCGTAAAGAATCGCGACCATCGCATCTTTGAAAAATGCGTGATTTGGTGCGCTGAGCATTTTCATCGTAAAAATGCCAACTGTAATATTTACGGCGCACATTCCCTTCGAAAAAATCGTATTCGTACCACGCTAATTTTCCGTAGGGATTGAAACACAATTTTTGATAAGGGTAATATTCCTTAGTGGAATCACCATACAATTCTGGAATACGAATATTGACAACCTTGATATTATTTTTCAAAATAAAAGCGGAATCGTTGAAAAAATCTTCGTAATGATACAGCTGTTGAGCTTGTATTCTATTGAAAATCAATAAGTTCAGCGTAAAAAAAAGAATTGTCAGATTTAGTTTCATTGTCAGAATTTCAATGTCCATATGAGTTATTACCTATTTTAAGGCAAAAGTGATTCCATTTATCCTCAAATTCTGTTTTTAGACAATGGTATTTTTGGGATTAAATATGTATGCTTTATTATGAATACTCCGAAAAAGGTATTAACACAAACAAAACACCGCGCGAATCACCATACAATGGTCTTCATTATTAATTCATGTCGAATAAAGACTATTTTTGTTCCGAATTTTTGATAATATTGTGAATTAAAACTATTGCTTTATGGAGTTTTATCAACAGCTTTTTAAGAACAATAAAAATTGGGTGGATAGCAAATTAGCTCAAAATCCCGATTACTTCACAAAGTTGGCAACGGGTCAAAAGCCGCCCATACTCTACATCGGCTGTTCAGATAGCCGAATTCCACCCAATGAAATGACCGGTACACTACCCGGAGAAGTGTTCGTCCAACGAAATATTGCCAATATGGTCGTTCACACGGACATGAATCTTTTGAGTGTTTTGGATTATGCTGTCAACGTTTTGGAAGTTCAACACGTTATTGTAGCGGGACATTATGGTTGTGGCGGAGTCAAAGCAGCGATGGGAAACGGACAATATGGTATTATTGATAACTGGCTGCGGCACATCAAAGATGTGTTTCGGATTCATAGAGAAGAGTTAGAAGCTATAAACGATTTAGACCTTCGTTTGGATAGATTTGTTGAACTTAATGTTGTGGAACAAGTCTATAATTTAGCAAAAACAAGTATTATTCAGAACTCTTGGCAGAAAAAAAACCTTCCTTATGTGCATGGCTGGGTTATAGATATTAAAACTGGTTATATTAAAGACCTCAACGTTTCAATGCGCTCGAATGATGAAATGCCGGAGATATTTAGATTTGAAAAATTAAATAATAAGGGGACACTCTTCGTCAAGAAAAGCACCCCCTCAGTATAAAAATTTTATGGTAGTATCAAAAGCTATTTTGAAATATTGAATAGCTTAGTCACCTCGCGTTTCCCATTCGCTTGAACCCGCAGGAGGTAAGTTCCTGACGTAAAAATCTGTGTATCAATGCGTTGTGGTGACACGGTAGCATTGTCAATTTTTTCAATTTTTAATAATTTCCCCAATTGATTATAAATATAAACTTTTACAGCCCTACCAGTATAAATAGATAAATCCACCTCAATAAAATCATTAGCCGGATTCGGGAAAATATTGACAGTACCCAAATGATTGAAATTCAGTTTCTTAACCTCTGAATACTGATGTGTGCCGTCTAACAACACTGTTTTAATCCGATAATCGTTTTCACCTTGAAGCGGCTTACTATCCGTAAAATCAAAAGCTTTCACCTCATCATTGTCTGAATTGGCATTAATAACATCCAGCATTTCAAACTGACCGGCTGCATTCAATCGCTCAACTTCAAAATAGTCGTTTTGATGACCTGTATTAGTTACCCACAAAAGTTTTGCTTGATTCAACTCTGCTTTGGCTTCAAATGTAAAAATTTGATTAGAATTAAATGATTGAACGTTCCCTGAACAAGCGCTTGCTAAATATTGGGATGAGATAATCTGGAAAGGGTCTTTTCCTTTGCCATTCGGTAATTTCCAGCGAATACGCCAATGGTCGTTTCCGGTCGTTTCTTTATGGCGCAATTCAAAATAATACATTTTACCCTTCTTTAAACTTATCCCTTTAGAGGTTTGGGAAGGATATTTATTTTCCTCGGTAGGATTGGTCCAACCTTGTATTGAGGCAGCCAGTTTTAGGTTTGCGGGGGAGGTGTTTTTTGAAATATACAATTCCACGTTATCATCACCGGTCAAATTAAAAATGTACTTACCGTTCAAAGGAGCAATAATATACCCACTCACACGCGTATTGAAATTGTCACCAATATTTTGGGGTCCTTCTAAATCATTTTTGAAAGAAACAATATTGGGGATTGTTTTAGGTATTGTAATCGGAAAGCTATTATCCATCTGATTGTTCCAGACATCCACATTGACACGACCGTATTGCAAACAGCTTGGGCTATTTTCACACGGTACTTCTACAAGTTGCCACAACTGATTATCGCCGCCGTGGAAACTCCAAATGCCTATTGCGGCGTCCTCATTCAGCGAACTATTCAATAAATCCAACGCCTTATTGCTGTAAGCATTGATTATTCTGAACGAACCGTTGTAAAACTCTATTCTCCAACGTTGAGCCATATCAATTTTCTTATCCCATTGATACACCCATGAGCCGTTCGAACTGCTATAACTGGTTAAAGGCTTTCCATTTAAACGATTGATAATATTAAAACTGCCATCATATAATTTTAAAAACTGCCACTGTTGGCTGGCCATGTCTTCATACGTGGATTGAACCACATATGTGCCGTTTTTGCTATCATCGTTAATTAAATCCAGAATTTTACCGCTGACTTTATTGACAATTTTATAACACTTATTGGGGTCTATGGGTTGACTCTCATTTTTAACGGTGATGGTGAAAATACATTGAGCAATATTGAATCGTGGATCAGCGGCAAGATACGTTACCGTTGTTGTTCCAATCGGGAAACACGAGCCACTTTTTAAGCCAAAATTGGGAATCGAAGAGTAGGCTATTGAAGGCGGTGTACAATTATCGGTAGCTATCGGTGTTATCCAAGTTGCCATCGCACAATTGCCGGTCGTGGTGAGAACTTGATTTGTTGGACAATAGTCGAATTTAGGCGGCATTATATCATTGATACAAGGATTTAATTGATTGACCACGATACTGAATCTACAAGTTGTTTTATTGTTATTGGCATCTGTTGCCGTATAAGTCATATTCGTTAATCCCTTGGGGAAGCAATCGCCACTTTTTAAGTTGGCAAAAGGTGAAGACGTCAAGGATACTGAGGGGGGGGTGCAATTATCGGTTGCAATTGGTTCTTCCCACGTAGCAACGATGCAATTTCCCGTTGTTGAAAGCACCTGATTGACCGGACAATTGGTAAAAGTCGGTATCACAGTTTCATTCGCACAAGTATCAATTTTATTGACCGTAACAGTGAAGGAACAAACCGCCGAATTGTTTTTGGCATCGGTAGCAGTATAGGTCAGAGTGGTAGTCCCGACGGGGAAACAATCACCACTTTTCAGATTTAAAGTGGGTGCGGAAGTCAAAACGACAGTTGGCGTACTGCAATTATCGGTAGCGGTAGGAGCGACCCACGAAGCGACAGCACAAGCCTCTTTAGTATCTAAAATTTGACTGAGTGGGCAATTAACAAAAACAGGAACAGTTCTATCATTCGCACAAGTATCAATTTTATTGACCGTGATGATGAAAGAACAGACCGCCGAATTGTTTTTGGCATCGGTAGCGGTATACGTCAGAGTGGTAGTACCGACGGGAAAACAATCGCCGCTTTTCAGATTTAAAGTGGGTGCGGACGTGAAAACGATAGTTGGTGTACTGCAATTATCGGTAGCGGTAGGAGTGACCCACGAAGCGACAGCACAAGCCTCTTTAGTATCTAAAATTTGGCTGAGTGGGCAATTAACAAAAACAGGAACTTTTGTATCATTGGCGCAAGTATCAATTTTATTGACCGTAACAGTGAAGGAACAGACCGCCGAATTGTTTTTGGCATCAGTAGCGGTATACGTCAAAGTGGTAGTTCCGATGGGAAAACAATCGCCGCTTTTCAGATTTAAAGTGGGTGCGGACGTCAAAACGATAGTTGGCGTACTGCAATTATCAGTAGCGGTAGGAGCAACCCACGAAGCGACAGCACAAGCCTCTTTAGTATCTAAAATTTGGCTGAGTGGGCAATTAACAAAAACAGGAACAGTTATATCATTGGCACAAGTATCAATTTTATTCACCGTAACAGTGAAAGAGCAGACCGCCGAATTGTTTTTGGCATCGGTAGCGGTATAGGTCAGAGTGGTAGTTCCGACGGGGAAACAATCGCCGCTTTTCAGATTGGCGGTTGGTACCGACGTCAACACGATAGTTGGCGTACTGCAATTATCGGTAGCGTTAGGAGCAACCCACGAAGCGACAGCACAAGTCTCTTTAGTATCTAAAATTTGGCTGAGTGGGCAATTAACAAAAACAGGAACAGTTGTATCATTGGCACAAGTATCAATTTTATTGACCGCAACAGTGAAAGAACAGACCGCCGAATTGTTTTTGGCATCAGTAGCGGTATAAGTCAAAGTGGTAGTCCCGACGGGGAAACAATCGCCGCTTTTCAGATTGGCGGTTGGTGCAGACGTCAACACGATAGTTGGCGTACTGCAATTATCGGTAGCCGTAGGAGCAACCCAAGTTACAGCGATGCAGTTTTCGGTAGTTGAAATAACTTGATTGGTTGGACAATTAACCAAAACCGGTGGCACAGTCTCATTGTTGCAAGTATCAATTTTATTGACCGTAATAGTGAAAGAGCAGACCGCCGAATTGTTTTTGGCATCGGTAGCGGTATACGTCAAAGTGGTAGTTCCGATGGGAAAACAATCGCCGCTTTTCAGATTTAAAGTGGGTGCGGAGGTCAACACGATAGTTGGCGTACTGCAATTATCGGTAGCGGTAGGAGCAATCCAAGTTGCAGCGATGCAGTTTTCGGTAGTTGAAAGTACTTGATTGGTTTGACAATTAACCAAAACCGGTGGCACAGTCTCATTGTTGCAAGTATCAATTCGTGTTATGTTGACTGTAAAAATACAATTGGCAAAATAACCATTCACATCGGTTGCTTTATAAGTAACTGTTGTGATGCCCGCCGGAAAACATGAGCCTTTAGTGAGGCCGATTGTCGGAGAGGAAGTAATAGTAACCACCGGATTGGGACAATTATCAGCAATAATAGGGTCTGCCCAAGTGGTGATGGCACAAGTATCAAAAGTGGTAGCAGCAATATTACTTGGACAATTAGTGATAGTCGGTTGAATATTATCCGTTACTGACACTTGAGTAGAGCAAGTCAATGAATCACCGGTTCTTGTCAAAAGTTTAAACCTGGCGGTTAAAGTCTTTCCAATATCGGGGCAATTATAGACTCTCCTGTTCACACCATCAACAAAATATTGAAAATTCAGGCAAGTATCAAGACCCAATTGAGTATTCATTAAACTTTGAGCATATACTTTTGCTTCACCGTTGATGTCTGAGCCGGTGTTCAAAGTTGGGATACACACTGAGGGGGCTTCTGAAAGTGGAGAAGTTTGAATCCAACCGGATAATGCCACAATAGCATTACCTGTAAGCGTGCCGCGTTGGAATACAATACCCTTATTTTCAAAAATTCCGGAATTATTGATAGTCGTAATATTTGTGATAACGCTGCAAGATTCATTGCGCAAGGTTAATGTATTAGAAAATAATACCCCTTCATTTTTGATTGATCCACCTTTAATTTGTGTAGTACCTTTATTGGTAAAACTACCGGTTGGTCTATTAAAAAAATCGCCAACAATGATTAAACTTCCGTTACTTTCTATTATGCCATCATTCCAAAACCTCAAATTATTAGTAAATATGCCATCATTTCTAATGGCAGAGTTGGGCATATTGGTGATTTCAAAGTCATTGATAATTTTTGCCGTATTCGTAATAAACCAATTTCCTGCATTATTTAAAGTACCACCACTATTGTTTTGAAAAGTACCTGAAAGGGTCATTTCACTATTATTGATGATGATACTGATGTTTTTTAAAATACCGGCGATAGTAAATCTATCAGAATTAGTGATTTTGCCACCCGAATTCACTTCAACAGTACCAAAATTGTCAAATACATTAAAGTTTTTTACCTCTCCATTAGTGCTCAATGTCGAGCCTGTATTAACGATAATATCGCCATCGTTATTGATGGAAGAACCGAAAAATGAACTTAATGTACCATTAGTGATATTATTAAAAGTACCACCTCCTTGAATATTTAAAGAGTCGTTATTAGTGAAAACACCTTCATTATTCACCATGCCGACATTTAGAATCACAAATCGGAAACCTGAAGTGGTCGTTCCTCCCGCATCGTTGTTCCACGTTCCCTCAAGGTTAACCGTACCGGAATTAGTTACTGAACCTCCGCTCAGATTATCAAATGACCCTGTACAATTTTGCACACCATTATTTTGAAATATATTCAGGTTGGTTACCGTGGAATTATTGGTAAAAGTGGCAAAATTTCGAAAATTTCCGGCGTTAGAGATGGTTGAGCCTATTGCATTAGTAAAAAGGCATCCAACATCAAGGGTAAAAGTGGCAGTTCCCAGATTTTTAACTGATTTATTATTCATAAAAACTTGAGAACAAGTAAAACTCCCGGCATTACAGTTTAAATCTCCATTGTTGATGAAATCTGCTAACTGAGAAGAAGTACCGCTGTTATTGACTGTCCCCGTGTTATTATTAGTGAATACCGAATTGGATGTCATCAAGCCATTGTTATTCAATGTGCCGATGTTTGTAAACCCACCGGAACTTGTAAAAACAGCACCGGTATTAATTGTAACCGTTCCGGTGTTTGAAAAAACACCACCGCTAATGACAGTATCCTGAACGGTCATGATTGAGTTATTGGCAATACTCCCAAAACTCTCAATTTTAAAGTTAACAGTAAGAGCCGTATTAATTACAACCGATTTGCCGCTTGGAATAGTCGCATTGTTCCCTAAAGTCGGTAAACCACTACTCCAGTTACCCGCTGCGAACCAATCACCATTGTCTGGTCCCGTAAATTGAGTTTGGCTTTTCAATACATTTGTGTACAGTACCGTACACAGTATTGACAACAATAAAATTAAATTAGGACATTTGTGGAGTTTCATCTCAAGTATGTTTTTTGTTTTTATAAAAAATATCGTATTGAGCCTAAGATAGATTTTGGGTTTGGTCAACTCTCAAAGATTAGCCTATGCCTCATTTTTATTATATGTTAATTATTGTAGTTCGCTTAAAAATTACCGATTTACGGTGTCAATTGAATTGTGTATATTTTGCATATTGATTAAAAATCAGTCTTAAAAACTGATTTTTATCCGTAAGATTTTATTATAGACCAACAGATATGTCAAAAATGAATATTCTACTCCTTCTGCATTCAATACAGACGTTGACTATTCAGGATTGTTTGAAATTATTTTGTTTTAAATATTTAAAAAATTTAAAACTGTAAGAGATTGATTATTAATGCTTTTATGAAGCATAAAATTCAATTGTATAGGTAGGGGGAAGGTGGTTATGAGATTATATTGAATTATTAAGTAAAATTATTGTTCATATTTGCATGTTTCTTATATACAAATTTAAGATTTTTACTTTTAAAATCAAATACCTAAAAACAGATACGCCCTCTCTTTTGTCATAAAAGAGAGGGCGTAGGATGTTAATGTTTAGCTTTAGATGTGTAAAAATCAGCTAAAAAATTATTTATTTAGGGGGTATAATTCCCGTTTTTTCACCAAAATATTGGACAAATTGTTGCATATGTTCAGCCAATTCCTTGTTGTTGGTGGCTCTGAAATAAACATCTGTCATGGTTCGCAAAGAATGAAAAACGAGCCTATCCATTTCTTCTACTTGTAGGTCTAATGTCCACAAATCCATTTTCAGTGTATCGCGCGTGGGTCTGTCTAAAAAACTCAGCAGCATTGCCTTAGCATCTTGCATGGGTACTGAGGGGGGGGCATCGGAGGTTTTCCATTTTATTTCCACCGGCATATTCTCTTTGTTCAAGCCGACATCAATCGTTACTGTTGACTTTTTGACTACTTCTCTATCCATATTTCTTATTTTTATTGTATAAGTGCAAAGGTAGAACTTGCAAAGCAACCTTTTGCAATTTAACCCCTCCGTATTTTATAAAAACTTACCTTAAACCTGAATAAACTTTTACAAATTTAGCAAGAGTTGGGTGTCAAACTGATTGATGCAGCAAAATATTTTAAAACAGAGTTCTCTAAATTAGCTGTCCACCTATTCGACAAAAACGGTGATGGTCATATAACAAATGATATAATTTTAGCGGCAAAAAGCATTTTCAATAAAATGACATTAAAATGGAAATGAATCAGGATGTTGGAATGACCGACAACTGAATTAAAAAAGGCATGGAATACCACATATTTAAGAGTTAAATATTATTATTATTGAAAAAATAGTAGGTTTTATAATATATTTTTCTTTAATTTTGTAAAAAATATATTTAACTCTCAAAAATACATAAAATGCCTCCCAATCAGTTAGATATGCACCATCGGCGTACACGCAGCCAATTGCTCGATGCAGCTTTAGAGCATTTGGGAGGTAAATATTATACCCGCCTTTCAAAAAATGATAAATGTAAAATCGGGAAATATATTCATTCGCGGGCAGGAGAGATATTAGAGGGAGCTATAACTTTTCAGCAAGATACGGGGCGCCATGTGTTGGTATCTGTGACGGCTTTTGATGTAGCACAATCTGAACAACGAAGAGATTGGCTGAATGCCAAAATACACATTCCTCAACCCAACCGTTTTTTCTTATTCATAGAATCCGCCATCGCGGGTCTATTGGTTTTTGCCGGATTGATGGCTTACGGAACGCTTGAGGGTGCTCTGTCAATGGCGCTTTTTACATCCTTGATTTACTATATTGGCTATATCATAAGAGTGGCTGACTTGGGTCGCGAGTTGAGGCAGTCACCTAATTTGTCACTGTATCATTTTATACCCGATAGCCGATTGCCTGCCCATGAATGTTGGCTGGTAATAGGGGAAGAAATTTTCGAAAATACACCTCAGATTGACCCACAAGCTTTGAGCAACTTATGCCAAAATGAGGGTATTGGTCTGCTGGTAATCCTCCAAAACCGTAAACCTCGCGTATGGAATCACCCGAAACATAAGGATAGATTGTTTGAAACAAAATTCAATGAACGATTACCCGATTTATTCAATAATTGATTCGTTGTTTAAACACTAATCGTTTATTTTCAATAATTTACACTAAATATCTTTTTTTTATATGAAAAATCGAAAAATACCCAAATAAGGGTATTTACTTCTGTTAATAAAAGGTTAATTTTGTATGGATTTGAAATTTATATCAATAGTCATTCATATGATAACAAATCAGGCTATACATCCCATGCACTTAAATTCGATAGTTTTGTCGCTCTGTGGTTAAAGTAAAAGGCAAACCAAGTTCAACCCAAAAGAACTTGATTTATTCTTTTTCTCAACGATAACCCGTTGACGATTCGTTAAAGTGTCCTGAGAAGAAAATCCTTTAAGTCGCACGACTTGAAGGATTTTTTGTTTTATTTGTGTATAAAATTTGAACGAGGCTAATGGTCTTTTTGAGTAGTAAACATCACCGCAGTCAAAAATCCAAAAACCACCCAACGTACTCGGAACACATGTCAAAACCCAAAAACTGTCAAAACCCAAAACTCACTTCTCTCCGCCTCTCCGCCAATTATAATTTAACATTTTCAATATGAGCATACCCAATTTAGCTTGAACCAATCGGGAGTTGGCTAAAATAATGACGGCTGTTTTAGTTTCCGGAACGAAAGCTACAAACGCCGATTGACCATTGGTAGAGCCTGATTGCACACATACCACCGGGCGTTTTTTGTATTGATAGATATGCCATGCCTTACCGATTGAGGTTCGTGCATCAATATTAGTTTTGAAAAGAGGTTCTTGTACCCCCCTCAGTATTTGGAATTGAGTGGTATCTTTTAAACCCAAATTCCATTTGACGAAATCCAACATCATATTCATATTGGCTTTCATACCGATAGAATATTTAAAAGTTTCACCAAAACGCCAGTTTGGAACGGGGAATTCTCCCGGATTATACCCCTGAATATAGACGAAATTAGTATCATTCAATTGCTGTTCAAAATGTTTCAGAGCATATAAACCGCCTTTATTTTCAATGATTTTTTCTAAAATAGCGTGATTCAGATGTGAATACAGGTATTTACCTATTTTTAAATCTGAAGAATCAACCGTCTTTAGGGCCTCAAAAAGATCTTCTTCAGAATAATCAGCAAATGGTTGGTTTTTGTCTTTTTCCCCCGCCCCAAAACCATCGGGCATTTTATGTAATCCGCTTGTATGGGTAATAAGTTGTAAAAGTGTTATGCGTTCGCCCATCATGAAACGCTGTTCAGGTTTGAGGTAAGTATTAATCGTAGAGTCAAAGTTCAAAATACCTTGTTCAGCCATGAGTTGGGCGATGGAACCTGAAAAAGCCTTAGTCACGCCACCGATTTCAAAAATAGTGTGTCTGTCCGGTATTGAATTATTCAGTTTTGAGATGCGCCCATATCCCCATACCCAAGTCGAGTCATTGTCAATACAGCCAATAACCCAGCCGGGCATGCGGGCTGTATCAATATCCACTTCGTAAGCCATGGCTTTATCAATCTCTCTTTTCAATTCTAACCCATTTTGAGCATAAAATATTGAAAATGAAAGTGTTACAAAATGTATGATGAGAAACATTGTTTTCATGAGACATCTGATTTTCTACACACAATCCAATGGACTTCTTTTGAAAGGGGTCAAACATTCCCTATTTTTTTATAGTTTTTATATTCGCCTATCCTTTTACCCGTCAGTGTTTCTATAAAACGAGATAATTTTTCTTTTAGTTTCAAGGGGCGTTTGGAGGGGTCAAAGTTGAATTGCCAATTTAGGGCATTTATTCGGGGTTGCATTAATGAAGGGTGCGTACCATCAAAACGCTCCACGGCATCTGTGTTAGAATAATCAAAATCCACGACATCCGGAATTTTTTCTTTTACAGTACTATCAGAATGCCATAAACGATTGAAATTCAGTTGTTTAAGTTGTTGAATTTGAGGCGGACGAACCCACCCATAATGGTGGATATAGGCCTCAATAAGCCGTACTTTCAGCTTTTGCCCATTCTTGCGAAAGCCCTGCGCATCTTTGTATGATCGAATGCTCTTATCATTTTTTATAATTCGTATCTCATGCCGATACCAGCCGCGTGCACTACCTATGTAATCATAAGAGCCATAGAAATGCCGATATTTGAACAAAATACCTTCTGTTTCGGAATCGTTCTGCCATTTTTCGAGAGCTTGACGAATAGAGTTGTGGTACATTTCGGGTAATACTTCATCACCTTGGATATAAAAACACCAATCAGCATCTTCTGGAATGGCATCAAAAGCTTTGTTTGTTTCAATTGCCAATACTTTCCCTCCCTTTCGCAAGGTGTCATCCCAAATCGTTTCAATGATGCGAATTTTAGTAGGGTGAATATTTTTTACCAGATTCAAAGTATCATCTTCTGATTGACCGACGGCTACTACCACATAATCACACACTGGTAAAATAGAAGAAATAGCCTCAACAATCGGGTAATCATATTTGATAGCATTTCTGATAAATGTAAAACCGGCAACAATCACAATTAAAAATGAATTATGGATGATAAATGATGGATGATTAAAATACAAGGTAAAGATAATGCATTATTGAATCCTTTGAAGTCGTTGAATTGAAATAACACTGTTTATTTCAATTTAAATACTTACAACTAAAATAGCATACTAATTTTGATATAAAACCTTATTTTTGCCCCTATTTTTACCACAAATACTTTTTTAATGGTCAAATCATTTGTCAACTTATTAGGAAATCTTTCTCGTGCAAGATGGCTCATGATTATCTTCGTTTTGGCATATATTGTCAAAGTATTGACATTAGGTGCCGGCGATTTTGCGGTGTACTATGGAGCTTCCAACGCTTTGCACGATGCCAAAATGATTTATCACTATCCTTATCCCGTGGGTTCGAGCACATGTGAGTATAGTTATTCCCCATTTTTTGCCTTTATCCTGATTCCATTGTCGTTGCTACCGCTTTGGTTAGCGGATTGTGTGTGGCTTTTTTTGAATTTGGTTTTGACTTTCAGGATTTTTGATATCACAGTCGTTTTTTTGGATGTTAAAAAAAGCTTGACGAGAAAAGAATACCAATGGTGGGTATTTCTGACGTTGCTTTTTTCACTGCGATTCATCCTTTACAATTTTGATATGAGCCAAGCTACTTTGGTGATGCTGTATGGCTCGCTGGAATCCCTTCGTTTGGCATTCAAAAAACAATGGGGTTTATCAGGTTTTGTACTTGCCGTTGTGATTAGTATCAAACTTATCCCTTTGGTCATGTTGCCATACTTATTTTATAGGCGATATTGGCAAGCTGGTTTAGCGACATTGGGCTTTATTTTTCTACTCAATCTCACGCCTTCATTATTATACACTTGGGGAGAATACATGAACTTACTGAAAGAATGGTTTGCGGTTTTGAACCCTATGAGCGACGATTTTACGATTAAACAGAACGTTGTGGAAGAAAGTATTCACAGTCTTTCCGCCTTTATACCGGCTTTTTTTACGGATGATGTCACGCGTCATGGCTTGCGCCGGCACTTTATGAATTTGCCAACCGATACTATGATTTTGCTCTTAAATGTGGTGCGAGTGTTTTTTATTTTATTGACATTTATATTTATCAAAATAAAACCATTTCATCCAATTAATGACAAAAGAAGGCTGTATTGGGAATTTAGTTATCTGATGATTGCGGCGGTACTTATTTTTCCCCATCAACAAAAATATGCTTTTGTGTTGATATTACCAGCAGTCTCATATCTAATGTTTTTTATGGTTTTGATGACAAAAACACAATTCAACCATAAAAAAAATCGATTGTTTCGTGCCTTAATGCTTTTATTAATCAGCGTTTGGCTTCTAACAACAGCCTCAACAGATGGCATTATTGGGCGTCATCTTTATAATTACGGACAATACTTCAAACTCATTACTTGGGGAACCATGCTTTTGATTATACCTTTGTACATAGCCCAACCCCTTTATCTTCACATAATGAAAAAAATTGAATCACAACGTTTAAAATCTGCCACCTGCGTTGCTTAGCAGTAGGTTACATTCCAATTTATGCAAGCTCTTTTTCAGATATTTCAATACGTCAAAAATTATAAAGGATATGTTGCACTCAACGTTTTGTGTAATATATTGATGGTCTTTTTCAATATTGTGAGCATTCCGATGCTTATTCCTTTTCTACAAATTCTTTTGGGACAAACGATTCCGCCGACACAAAAACCGGATTTTGTGGCTCAGGGTTGGAGTATTAAAACTGTAACGGAACTGTTTTATTATCAAATAGGACATGTCATTGATATTTTTGGCAAAGAGAGAGCGTTGATTTATGTGTGTGCCGTGTTTGTCACTTTGTTCCTTTTTAAAAACCTCTTCCGGTATCTTGCTTTGTTTTTTATGACCCCGTTGCGTACGGGCGTTGTGCGCGACATAAGGCAATCCCTTTTCAGTAAAATTTTGCGATTACCGCTCAGTTATTTCAGCGAAGAGCGAAAAGGCGACCTCATCAGCCGCATTTCAAACGATGTGATGGAAGTGGAGTGGAGCATTTTGAACGTCTTGGAAACCATCGTCAGAGAACCTTTGCTCATCATTGGAGCTATCGGCATGATGATCTATATTTCTCCTGCTTTGACGGTTTTTGTACTGATTTTAATTGTTTTTACGGCGTTGATAATCGGCGGTATCGGGCGAACACTTAAACGTGAATCGGCGATGACACAACGTAAAATGGGGGATATGATGTCCGTTTTGGATGAAACTCTGGGGGGAGTTCGTATAGTCAAAGGTTTTAACGCCGAAAATTATCAGTTGGACAAATTTAAAACTGAAAACAATACTTTCCGGAAAGTAATGACCCAAGCTCTTCGGCGGCGTGATTTGTCATCACCTTTGACCGAGTTTTTGGGTATTGCGATAGTGTGTTTCCTCATTTGGTTCGGTTACAAACAGGTATTGAGCAACGCTTTGACGCCTTCGAGTTTTATCGCCTTTTTATACGCTTTTTTTACGGTCATTGACCCGGCCAAATCTTTTTCTAATGCTTATTATCACCTGCAAAGGGGGAAATCTGCTATCGAACGCATCAATGGCATTCTGGATGCCGAAGAAAACATTAAAGAGCCTATCCAGCCGACCCCCCTCAGTATAGCACCCCATAATGCTTTGTCAAGAGTCACATTTAAGGATAAAATTGAATACCGCAATGTTTCATTTTATTATCGGGAGAATGAACGCGAAATTCTGAAAAATATCAATCTCACCATACCCAAAGGTAAAATTGTGGCTTTAGTGGGTGCTTCAGGAGCCGGAAAATCCACAATAGCCGATTTATTGCCTCGATTTTATGACGTGCCGACCGAGGATTTTAACGACTCTAAAAGCGGGGTTTTTATTGATGGCATCAATATTAAACAATTGGCAATCAAGGACTTACGATCCCTCATGGGCATTGTGACCCAAGAGGCAGTTTTATTCAATGATAGTGTTTACAACAATATTGTTTTTGGCTTAGAAAACGTTTCCGAAAAAGAGGTGATTGCGGCGGCAAAATCAGCCAACGCTCTTGAGTTTATCCAAAATCTCGATAATGGACTTTTGACTAATATCGGGGACAGAGGTATGAAGCTCAGCGGCGGGCAGCGACAAAGGCTGACGATTGCCCGCGCTTTGCTACGGAATCCTGATATATTGATACTTGACGAAGCCACTTCTGCTTTAGATTCTGAAAGCGAAAAACTTGTTCAAGCAGCTTTGAATACTCTGATGAAAAACAGAACGGCTTTGGTCATTGCGCACCGTTTGTCCACTGTACAGCATGCCGATGAAATTATTGTGATGAAAGAAGGGGAAATCATTGAGCGTGGCACTCACGCCGAGCTACTGGGACAAAAAGGAGAATACCGGAAATTAGTCGAATTGCAAGGACTCATCTGATAGGTCAAGGTGTTGATTGATTCAATGAATATAAAGTAACGGTGTTATAGTCGTTTAAAACCTCTTTCAATTATTTGTGACATATGTTTATAATGTGTTTCAAACCTTTATACAGATTACTGATTCCCGACTGCTATCTGAACAAGTGATTTGTTATAAAAAAAAACACCCATAGCTTTTATGCTTATATTTTTTACATTTAATAAATGTTTAATTCAAAAAACTAATATTTGTTACAGTTCGCTTTGCCCAGTTTTTTATTGAAAAACCTGAAAATAATGAGACTTGGCGAATTCTGCAGGTTAAAAATCTTTAATTAATTAAAAAATATTAACATTTGTTAATTATTATGATTTTGTTTACATTTTATTAACGAATTCAAATTCTCTTTCATTAGTTTTGTGACATATAACGAAACCAACATCGCTCCCATGTCTCTAAATAGATTGAAACAAAATATAAGTAAAATTATACCTATAAACGATGAAGAATTTGCCCGAATTACATCTCTACTGAAGTATGAAAAAGTGCCGGCAAAAAAAATCATTTTAAAAAAAGGGCAAAAATGTGACTTTTTGTCTTTTGTCTTGAAAGGCTGCGTTGTTCAATACAGTAAATTCGAAGAAAAAGAGTTTGTCATCAATTTTTTAAGAGAAGATACTTGGGTCGGCGATTCAGATAGTTTTTTGACTCAGAATGTGTCCAATTTTTATCTGAAAACACTTGAAGAGACGGAACTTTTGACTATAGATTATGCTGTTTTCATGTATTTGATTCAAAATCATCCGCTTTTTTTGCAATATCACCTCATCAATACGCATAGGATGTGTTCAAAATCTGATGAACGGTTGGCAAAAATGAATTCATTATCGGCAGAGGACAAATACAACGTGATATTAACGGAATCTGCAGATATTATCAATCGGGTGCCGAGTAAGTATTTGGCGTCTTTTTTAGGAATCGAACCGCCTTCCTTGTCTCGCATTCGGCGGAATTTGTCTAAAAAACAACAAATATTATAGGTTAGAAGCTGATATATCAGATAAAAAATAACAATTTCGGAGGTTATGATAGTTTTTCGGTTCTTTCGTTTATCAAAAATAATGATGAAGGATAAGCCAAAGAACTTGCTGCATTAAGTTCTTTATTCGTTCTAAAAAGATGTTTGTTTTGGGTTACTTATCATACCTCCGGAATTTGTTTTTAAGTGCCATGTAAATATTTCTTCTTGAAAATATTTGTGTTTATTTTGTTTGCAGGCTATTGATGGTTTTCATCAATAGCTTTTTTTTATATCTGTCTGCCGACAGAAAGGCTGAGGTGGGTAAAAATTTATCCGAAAATTACTGATTGCAAAAAATTATGTCAATATTTACAACTAAAATTTTAAATAACATGGCTAACTGGAAAATCAAACTTTCTCTCTTTCTCAATTATTTTGTTTTTGCCATCCTATTGAATAGTGTTGGAACTGTCATACTACAAGTTCAGGGCAATTACGGCATTTCTGAATCTTCCGCAAGCATTCTGGAGGCGTTTAAAGACCTGAGCATCGCTGCTGTTTCGTTTCTGGTAGCGTCGTATGTAGTTCGGATTGGCTACAAAAAATCCATGTTGGTCGCTTTAGCAATTGTAGCTGCTGCTTGTCTGATGATGGCAACTTTTCCCGGGTTTGGGACTACAAAACTGCTTTTTGCGGCTGTTGGGGCAAGTTTTGCCTTAATAAAGGTCTCGGTTTATGCCACAATTGGTCTGATTACGCACAACAAAAAAGACCATGCGAGTTTCATGAACTTCATAGAGTCTTTTTTTATGGTGGGTATCTTGACGGGATACTTCATTTTTAGCGCTTTTGTGGATGACAAAAACCCCCTTTCTACGGATTGGCTCAAAGTATATTATCTTTTGGCAGGTATTGCCGCTGCCGCTTTTTTACTGCTGTTGAGTGCCCCACTTGACGAGTCGTCAGTGAAAATTGAAACGTCCAAACCCCTTCTTGAGGACTTTGCCGATATGTTCAAATTAGCAGTTTTGCCGATTGTGATGGTATTTATTGCGAGTGCATTTTTATACGTTTTGATTGAACAAAGTATTATGAGTTGGTTGCCCACTTTCAACAGTAAAGTGCTGCATTTGCCCACAACCTTGAGTATTGAAATGGCGAGTATTTTGGCAGCTTCTACGGCTATTGGTCGTTTTATTGCCGGCATTGCGCTGCGCAAATGGCATTGGTTTGCTGTTCTGACGTTGTGTTTGTTGGGTGCCGGAGCATTGGTTTTAGTGGCTATACCGTTGGCTCAAAATGTGGGTACTACTGAAATCACCGGTTGGTCAACGGCTCCTTTGGCGGCTTTTATTTTTCCGCTCATCGGTTTGCTGATTGCGCCCGTGTATCCCGCCATTAACTCCTTGATTCTGAGTAGCTTACCCGCTCAGAAGCACGGTACGATGTCGGGTCTGATAGTCGTTTTTTCTGCCTTAGGCGGTACAACAGGTTCTATTATTACAGGTTTTATTTTCGAAAAATTCGGTGGACAATCCGCGTTTTACTTCTCGCTCATACCCCTCAGTATATTGATTGTTTGCCTGTTTTTTTTCAATAAAATTCAGAAACAAACGGGCGAAGGCGTTGATTTTTCAGCGGGTTCGGCGAGTCATTAAAATTAAATTTATCTTACTTAAAAAAAAGGTGCTTTCGTAAAATTAGTGAGTCGCTCAGGTGTCAGACGCTTTAAAAGCGTGTGACACCTTGTAACTTTAGGAAAGAGCCAAAAAAAATAAAACCTACCGCTTATGAAAATTCACGAAATGGGCGAATTGTTCGAGATTGTGCAAATGCAAAACGTTTATCCAGATGGAAAAACTTTCCCTGACTGTTTGCCTAAAATACCATTGGAAGATATCCAAAAAGAATTTGAGACCGAAAAAAATAAGCCTGATTTTGACTTAAATACCTTTGTTAATCGGTACTTTAATCTGCCCAAAACTTATTCAATGGAGTTTGAAAGTGACAAGGAACGGTCAGCTGAACAACACGTTGGCTTTCTTTGGGATGTCTTGACCCGACAACCGGACGATGAAAACAGCTCCTTGATTGCTTTATCTCATCCTTATATTGTACCGGGTGGTAGGTTTCGCGAAATTTATTATTGGGATAGTTATTTCACCATGCTGGGTTTGCAAGTGTCTCATCGGGTGGATATGATTCAGAATATGGTGGATAATTTTGCCTATCTTTTGAATCTCGTCGGGCATATCCCAAACGGCAATCGCGCCTATTATGTCGGTCGGTCTCAACCGCCGTTTTTTGCCCTTATGGTTCGGGTTTTGAGTGAAGTCAAAGGTCCAGACATTCTATTAAAATATTTACCGGATTTAGAAAAAGAGTATCAATTTTGGATGAACGGGGCAAACCGACTTTCTCCCACGGATAATGCAGTTCACCGTGTTGTCCTTTTGTCGGATGGTTCTATTTTAAACCGTTATTGGGATGAAAATAATACGCCTCGCCCCGAATCCTATAAAGAAGATGTTGAAATAGCTCATCACTCTACCCAAAAATCGGAGGATATTTATCGCCACATCCGCGCAGCCGCTGAATCGGGTTGGGATTTTAGCAGCCGATGGTTTGCCGACGGCGCGTCCTTTGCGACGATTCGCACGACTGACCTCATTCCCGTTGATTTGAATTGTTTGCTGTTGCATTTGGAACAAACCATGGCTGAAGCCTATACTTTAGCGGGCAATTCCGAAAAAACTGACTTGTATAAGGCTTTATCACAAAAACGAAGTAAAGCGATTGAAAAATATAATTGGGACTCGGCTAAACAATTCTACTTTGATTTTGATTTCAAGAACAATGTTTGTACCGATAGTTACACTTTAGCGGCCGTTTTTCCGCTTTTTTTTAAAGTGGCAACTGCCGAACAAGCAGCGCAAGTGGCTGAAACGCTTGAAAATCAATTTTTGAAACCCGGTGGCGTTACAACCACACTTGTTTTTTCGGGACAGCAATGGGATGCACCGAACGGTTGGGCTCCCTTGCAATGGATGTCTTTCAAGGGTTTGATGAATTATGGATTCACAGCTTTGGCCAATCGCGTAAAAAATAATTGGCTCAATGCCAACCTAAAAGTTTACGAAAAAACGGGGAAAATGACCGAAAAATACGACGTTTGTAACGAGGACGCCGAAGCGGGTGGAGGAGAATATCCGAACCAAGATGGTTTCGGCTGGACAAACGGCGTCTTTTTAGCTTTGTTGAATCACAAGGGTTAATTTGACCCTTGACCCTAATTTTTCGGGTGGATAGACCCCCTCAGTATAGAATAAAAAATATCAAAAACACCAGAATAAATCATATTTTTATATGAAGACAGACCTTCTTGTTATCGGCGGCGGCATCGCGGGATTGAGTTTTGCGATTAAAGTAGCGCGCCAACGCCCTGACTTGCGAATTGATGTGTTGACCAAAACGGTTGAAAATGAATCGAATACCCGTTATGCTCAAGGCGGTGTGGCGGCTGTTTGGAATATTGAAAAAGATAATTATCAAAAACACATTGAAGATACTTTAGACGCCGGAGATGGTTTATGTGACCCGAATGTAGTCGAAATTGTTGTTGAAGAGGGCCCTCAAAGAGTCCGCGAAATCATCGATTGGGGAACCCGCTTCGATAAACACGGAGAAGACTACGATTTAGGGCGTGAAGGCGGACACACCGAAAACCGCATTTTGCACTACAAAGATCTTACAGGTTGGGAAATACAACGGGCATTGGTAGCTGAGTCTAAAAGGCATCCGAATATTCATATTCATGAGCATTACTTTGCTGTCGATATTATCACTCAACACCATTTAGGCTACAATATTACGCGAGTAACCCCTGATATCGAGTGTTATGGATGTTACGCATTGAATAAAAAAACGGGTAAAATTGAAACTGTTTTGGCAAAAAAGACGGTGATGTGCACCGGCGGAACGGGTCAAGTGTATAAAAACACGACAAATCCTATTATTGCCTCCGGCGATGGCATCGCGATGGTTTACAGAGCCAAAGGGCGCGTTGAAAACATGGAATTTGTTCAATTTCACCCGACTGCCTTGTATAATCCGGCAGGTGAAAATCCTAATTTTTTGGTGTCGGAAGCGGTTCGGGGCTTCGGGGCGATTTTGAAAACTCCCGATGGCAAGGAATTTATGGAAAAATATGACGCTCGTAAGTCACTGGCTCCGCGTGATATTGTGGCAAGAGCGATTGACAACGAAATGAAAATATTTGGCTCGGAGTGTATGTATTTAGATTGTACACACCTCGAAAAAGAAGCCTTTTATAACCATTTTCCGACTATTTACGATAAATGCAAGAGTATAGGCATTGATGCCATGAAAGATATGATTCCGGTAGTCCCGGCTTGTCATTATCAATGTGGGGGTATAAAAGTGGATGAAATGGGGCGCAGCAGCATCAAAAACCTATATGCCAGCGGCGAGTGTAGCTGTACTGGGTTGCACGGGGCTAACCGTTTGGCTTCCAATTCCCTTTTGGAAGCGTTGGTGTTTTCACACCGCATTGCTGAGGACGTTTTGAATAAATTGAAAGATTCACTATGGAAAGAAGGCATTCCGGACTGGAATGCAGAAGGCACGACCGACCCTCAAGAGATGGTTTTAATAACCCAAAGCACTAAGGAATTAAAGGATGTAATGAGCTATTACGTGGGTATTGTGCGCTCTAATGTCCGTTTAAAAAGGGCTTTGGACAGACTCTATATTCTGTACCAAGAATCAGAAGATTTGTACAATACGACTACTTTGTCTCCGCAATTGTGTGAATTGCGGAATCTGATAACCATTGCGTATTTGATTACACGCTCGGCAGCGACGCGTCATGAAAGTCGGGGTTTACATTATACAACTGATTTTCCGAATGAAAAGCCGTTTTTGCAAAATACGATTTTGTGACCTTAGGTTTTTACACGAATTTCTCGAATTATATCCCAATTTCACCTGTTTAGATATAAATAGCTAACTTTTTATTCATGAAAATAATAAATCTTGTTACCGTATTAGCTTTCGCAGCGTGTTTTTTATCAACTCTATACGGTCAATCAACCGCTGTATTATCGGATAAAAATGCGCAAGAAATTGTTGATAAAGCCATCCAAAAACACGGTGGTAAAAAATATGAGCAACTCAATATTCAGTTTGATTTCAGAGATCGAACGTATAAAGTGGTTCGAAACAAAGGGATGTTCAGTTACCGACGCTTGTTCAAAGATTCTACGGGTAACTCGATTGTTGATATTTTGACCAATGTCGGTTTTGAACGGTTACAAAACAATCAGCCGGTGAGTTTGCCGGAAGAGCGTCAAAAAGCTTTCACAAACTCTATTAATTCGGTGGTCTATTTTGCCTTGTTGCCGTATGGTTTGAATGATAAATCAGTCATGAAAAAATATTTGGGGGAAGTAACCATAAAAGGTCAAACATATCATAAAGTCAAAGTGACTTTTAAGAAAGAAGGGGGTGGTAAAGATTTTGATGACGAGTTCATTTATTGGTTTCACCGAGATAAAAAGACGCTCGATTATCTGGCTTATCTTTTTCACGTGGACGGCGGCGGTTTGCGATTCAGAGCGGCATACAATCCGCGTAAAGTGGGTGGCATTTTGCTTTTAGATTATGAAAATTATGAACCGTCTTCTAAAGATGCGACTCTTGATATTCTTGATAAAATGTACGAAAATGATGAATTAAAATTGCTTTCAAAAATTGAGAATATTGCAGTTAAGGATAAGTAGTTTTTAAATATTAAATGCGGATTATGGCGTCAGACGCTATAATCCGCATTCAATACAAGGCACAAGGCACGAAGCACTAATTATCTTTTTTTCCTTTTTTTCCTTTTTCAGAAGCGTCTTTATCGTCGTCGTCGCCTTCTTCACCGTGTTTCATCTTATCTTTATTTTTCATTTTACCTTTGGCATGCCCTTGACCGTGTTTCATGTCGCTTTTGCCTTTTGATTTATCCTTTGACTTGCCTTCGCCTTCTGCTCTTTCACCGTCATGGTCTTCATGACCTTCACCGTCTTGGTGGTTAGCATGCTCTTTTTTTCCTTCGCGGTTCTTTTTGTCTTTAGGCATTTTTTCAGGGCTTTCTTCGCCACCTCTTCTTTGTTTATCTTCAGGTCTATCTTTTTTGTCGCCTCTATTAGCGGTTTCATCGGTCGGGCGTTGGCGGTTTTTACCTTTGGCTTTTCCTTTAGGGCTTGGCTTGACGTCCGGCTTGGTTTCCACTTGAGGAATAGTTTGTGGAACAGTTTGCGGAGCATCTTTTTTGACATCTTCGGGTATTTGCGCACTGACAGTAGCTAAAGCAACACCGAAAAAGAATACCATAGATAAGAACAACTTGTTTTTCATAAAATCAGTTTATTAAAAAGTGTGAACGAAATTTTTTATGTTATCTAATACATCATATTGACGATTAGGTTGCCTTGAGTCACTTTTTTTAACAAAACCTTAATTTTTAGGCACAATAGTGTCCAAATAACTGGCATTGTAACCGCCCCAAATGCCCAACCCACCGATAATATTGTGCTTGACACGGGTATAGGATGAAAAGGGACCTCCGCTATTAGAGTTGTATTCGAGCGTGTTCCAAAAATTGAAATGCGCTTTGTCTATTGTACAGAATTTGACGGAAATGGTGTCTCCCCGTTTCCACAAGCCGAATACTGAGGGGTCACTTTCAGCGCCTCTTGGTTCACTTTTAAAGAGATTGAACTTGGTATTGATACCGTCAAAAAAAGCGTCATCGGTCACAGAAGTGGCTCCTGCTACATACGCACTACCATTGACTGATGTGAAATACCGATAAAAATCGGGTCCTTTAGGGTCGTTGGCGTAAGCGCGCATTTGTGCCATCGTGTCATTGTTATTCACACCGGGCGGTTTGATAAAAATAGCCGAGTCAATCGGTACGCGGCGTGGGATAGTGGTTTGAGCGGTTAAGATTTTGCCATCTGCGGTTTTAATACGCAAGCTATAGGTTTTGCCCGTTTCTCCTTTGATGCGTTGGGCAAAATCAATATAGACACAGAAATTAAAATTGGCGCTCACGCTGTCTAACTCAATGCCGAATGCCTTGGCAGCTTGTTTGCGCACTTCGGGGGTGAGGTCTTTCCAGCAATACTCTTGTAATCGGATGCTGTCTGTGCCATTGCCTACCCAAACTTCGGCACCGGTGACAAACAGGTTGTTGGCATTTTTGATTTCCCGAAAGAACGGCAAACTTTTAGTCAAAATAACGTACGCCGGTGTAGCATCTTGTCCGGCTTCGATGTATCCCTCCACGACTATATCATCGGATTGAGTCGGTAGGTTCGGTATGTACTCTTTTTCGCAGGCTATGAAGCCGAAAATGAGGAGAAATGGGAGAATGATATTTTTGATTTTCATTGTTTTTATTTTTAAAGGGCTTCACCCTCTCTTGACGTATTATGCCCTTTCAGGGCTATTTTTTCACTTTTCCCCCGAGTGCTCGGGGTCACTTTTCATTTTTTTCTGTTGCCATTTATAATTCCAAGTGACAGATGGTATAATTGGGAATAATGTTACCTGATAGGCGGTGGCTTTGGCGGTGCCTTTTTCAAAAGAATTTTGAATGTCATAATACACAAAAAACGGATTTTGTTGATTATAGGCATTATAGACCGAGAACGTCCAACTGGATTTGAAGCCGGTTTTTTCGGGTTTGGGGGTGAATGTTGCGCCCACATCAAAGCGGTGATAATTGGGTAAGCGCAACGAATTGCGGTCGCCGTAATCAATATTCAGTTTTTGATCAATAAAAAACAGGCTTTTAAGGGGGGTAAAAGTATTGCCGGTAGCGAAAACAAAATTGCCATTCAAATCCCATTTTTTATTGATGGCGTAACTGCCGACCAATACCACGTCATGTACACGGTCATAGGTCGAAGGGTATTCTTTGCCTTTGTTAATAGCCGGAAATTGTCGCAATGTGCGAGACCAAGTATAACCAATCCAACCGTTCAACCGCCCTTTTGCTTTTTTGATGAATAATTCCGCACCGTAAGCCCTGCCTTTGCCAAACACAAAGCTGTTTTCTACGTCTTCGGCTTGCTGACCGACATAATCTTCGGGATAGTCTATTTGGTTCTTTAAATCTTTGTAATAGACTTCAATGGATGTTTCCCAAACATTGTCCTTGAAATTTCTAAAATAGCCTAAAGCGTATTGCACACCTCGTTGGGGTGCGACCAATTCCGAACTCGGCACCCACACGTCAGCCGGTAGCGAACTGGTGGAATTGGACACTAAATGCAGATACTGGGTAGTAGCTGTCACCCCCATTTTGATGGAACTTACCGCATCAACGTTGAGTTTACCCGCAATGCGGGGTTCAAAACCGGTGTAAGTTTTCACAATTTCGCCGGATGTGTATTGCTTATCGTTTTTGGTGGATTTATAGGGACCCACGTGTTGAAAAGCAGACAATCGAGCACCATATTCGAATGTCAATCGAGGAGTAGCTTTCCAAACATCCGCTACATATAAAGCCGTTTCGTGGGCATATTTGGCGGCAATTTTATCGGCATTTGTAAAATTTTGGTCGCCATTAGTAAATGAAGCGACGTTTGGTGTCAAACGGTGATAGGTATAATTGACTCCGTATTTCACGGTGTGACTGACATTGGGGAACCAATCAAAGTCCAATTTGGCGTTATAATCTCTGACACCACTGAATACTTTGAGCTTGAAAACATCTTGACCACCGTCCACTTGAAAATCATAATCATTATAAATACCTGAAACGTTCATGAATAGCTTCGGACTGAAAACATGGTTCCAGCGCAAAGTAGCCGTAGAGTTACCATAAGGCAATTCAAATTTGAAACCGCGCTCTTTGGCGTTGAAAATTAATTTATCCCGCCCGAAATAACCACTCAAATACAAACGGTCTTTATCGCTGAGGGTATAATTGATTTTTGTGTTCAAATCATAGAAATAGTAATTTGTGCCGGCGAATTTGGTCTTGTTGATAGCCGGTTGTGCCAAGTCAAGCGCGTAAGTTCTGCGGGCAGAGACGATAAAAGAACTTTTATTTTTTTGAATTGGGCCCTCTAACGTGATGCGGCTCGCAATCAGACCAATGCCGCCTTCTACACCGTAATTTTGATTATTCCCTTCTTTCATCTGAATATCTACCACAGAACTCAACCGCCCGCCGTATTGAGCCGGCATACCGCCTTTTATCAAAGTTGTATTTTTAATAGCATCGGCATTGAAAACGCTAAAAAAACCCAGTAAATGACCGGGATTATAAACAACTGCTTCGTCGAGTAAAACCAGATTTTGGTCAATACCGCCACCCCGGACATAAAAGCCGCTGCTGCCTTCCATGGCTTTCACGCCGGGCAAAAGTTGAATGGATTTCAACACATCCACTTCACCCATCAAAGCGGGCATTTTTTTGATGTTTTCAACGGGCATAGTGACTGTTCCCATTTGTGTATTAGACACATTTTTGTCTTTAGGCTCAGCCGTGATGACCACTTCCTGCATAACCACCCCCTCAGTAATGGCAATATTTTTTTGGATATCGGCTGACAAATCTACCTCGATTTCCTTATCCGCATAGCCTACGTAGCTGATTTTAATCGTGTATTGCCCTTTTGGGAGGGTCAAAGAGAAAAAGCCGTAAGTATTAGTGGAAGTACCTTGAGCAACTGAGGCTTTGTTATAGACATTGACGCCAATGAGGGTTTCGCCTGTACGTTCGTCTTTGATAAAACCGGAAAGCGTGAAATTTTGCGACAATAGGGCAGGGGTAAAACCCATGCAGAGCAAACAGGTTAGTAAATACAATCGGGTGTTCATTATTGTTTTATAGTTTTAAATTCAGGCATTTGTAGATAAACAATTCTTTATCATAAATCAAAACTTTGTTGAAAAGTTGTGGTTTATGTTGAATATTAACGCAAAATTAAATTATTTATCTATTGTCATTGTGAAATGATAGACTAAAAGCGGGGAAAAAATAGATGAGGGATAAGATGATAATAGAGCAAAAACCCGTTTCTAAAACAACGATACCCCAAATTCTCTCTGAGAAATCGGGGTATCGTTGTTTTAGAAAGACCAAGGCTTAATTCACTAACTTATAAATCGTACCTGTGTTCGGTTTAGGTTTAGCAATTGTCCGACGGTTTTGAGCTCGTCCATCCTTAGTATCATTTTGAGTAATCGGATTGAATTCAGCTCGTCCGGCAACCGTTAATTGATTTGGGTCTATGCCTTGTTTGATAAGCCTTTTAGCTACCATCAATGCACGGTTATAACTCAATTGCCAATTATCCATTTTCGAATTTTTAGGAAACTTTTTTGAGTCTGTGTAACCTTCAATAATAAGGTGCATGGTCGGGTGGTTTTTCAATACCACTGCCAATGAATCAATGGTTTTTAAATTGCCCTTGTTCAAACGTGAAGATCCATTGCTGAAAGTGACAGGATTTGCAAGCGAAACAACCAAATCACCATTTACTTCACTAACAGGTACATCGTTCATACCCAATGATTCTTTGATGTCTTTTTTAATTTTTACAATTTCCGCTTCTTTGTCAGCAAGAGCTTTTTGGGCTGCGTCGGCATTGCTTTTAGCTTCATCAACGCCTTTTCGCAATCCGGCAATGTCTTTTTCAAATTGAGATTTTTGATTGGACATTTCTGATTTTTGGTTTGTCAACTCCGTTTCAACCTCTGAAACTTTTCCTTCTAAAGTCTGAACCTTGTTTTGACTTTCAGCTAAAGATTTAGCAATAGCCGCTTTTTCATCGGAAAGTTGTTGGAACTTTTTCTTAGAAACACAAGAAGGTAATGCGAGAGTTATCGCAATTGCGAGTGTAGTTAATCTCAAAGTGGCATTCATAGTTTTTTAAAATTGATTTTATGAAATGAAATAAAATGGTGAAAATTATAATTATCCATGAAGGAGCATGTTGTTATTATTTTGCTGTGTTTGTCATGTTTATGACTTGGCGTGAACCATTTTACAGGCAAAAAAACGCTTAAAGATTTTTCTCATAGATAAAAACAATGTCACATCTGTCAAAGATATAAACAAAAGTGGAAAAATTGACCTTTAAAACACATAATTGTTTTTCTAAATTAAATTATGGAAATGACTGACCGTGCCAATTAATACTTTTTATTAAGAGGTCAAACACATTTCCGATTACAGCGATAAATGGCATTGTTTTTTTTTAAAAAATTAAACAATCGTTTGATTAATTTAAACGATTGTTTAACTTTGCACTTAAATTTGACATTTTAATAGAAATAAATCTTATCATGTTTCTAAAAAAAACAAAAATAGAAGTAGATGCCCGAGATGCTTTGATTCAAACGGCGGCTCGCTTATTTGCGGAACATGGTTTTGAAGCCGTTTCTACCCGTATGCTTTCAAAAGAAGCCGGGGTTAATATCGCGATGATTGCCTATTATTTCGGTTCAAAAGAAAAGCTTTTTGAAGCCATTATTGATGAAAGATTGCCAAAATCAAGAGAAATGTTGCTTGGTTTTTTGGAATCGGATTTAGATCCTTGGAACAAACTGCGCTCTATAATAGATGCTTATATCGAAAGAATTTTTTCCAATAATTCTTTTACAAAACTCATTTATAGAGAACTGAGCCTTCAACAGCGCCCCGCACACAATGAACGCATTCTCAATGGGATTATGGGAAATTGGGAAATAATGAGTAAAATCATTGAAGACGGTCAACAAAAAGGGGTTTTCAGAACGGATATTGATGTGGTGATGACGCTCAATTCCATTTTCGGGACAATTGTTCAAATGGTGAATACACCGTCCCTTTCAGCTAAGGTATTACACAAAGCGAATGAAAATGACGTATTTGATGATGACACTAAAAGTCGCTTGAAATCGCATCTGGACCAAATGGTCAAATCACATTTATTGGTAAATCCTGAGTGAAATTTTGCCCTTCCCGAGGTTTCGGGATACCCCCTCAGTATTGAATGAAAAATATAGTTGAAAACAACATTTTTATAGTCGCTTGACTAAAAATTTATATCAAATATCAAGTTTATGAGAAGTTTAAAATTCAATATTCTTTTTAGTTTTTTGCTAATGTTACCGCTTTTTACGTATTCACAAACGACAAAAACTCTGACCCTTGATGAAGCTATTCAGTTGGGCTTAAGCAATAGCAAGCAATTAAAAGTAACAGGAACAAAATTGGAAATTGCAAAAGCCAAACGTTTGCAATATTATAACGCTCAGATACCGAATGTCACTTTAAATAGTGCTTATTCGCACTTAAGTAATAATGTTGACCCGTTTGTACTGCGCTCTTCGGCAGGAGACTTTATTGTGCCGCAAATTATCAATCAATATACTAATCGTTTGTCTGCCAATCAGATTGTTTTTTCAGGTTTGAGAGCGACTAACTTTTATCAATCTTCTCAATTTTTAGAGAAAGCGGCTACTTTGGATGTGGACAAGGATAAAATTGAGGTGAAAAATAATATCGTTGCTGCTTATTATAATTTTTATAAACTCGGTGCTTCTCGTGATATTTTAATAGAAAACGCCAATGTACTGAGGGGGCGCCTTAATGATGTGAAAAATTATGTCGTTCAGGGCACTGCTTTAGAAAACGACCAATTAAAGGCAGAATTAGCGGTTTCTCAACTTGAAATGACTCAAAAAGAAGTCAATAATGCCATTGAAGTAGCCAATTTTAATTTAGCGATGTTATTGGGTTTGCCATCTGAAACAAAATTTGAATTGGATAAAAATACCCTTTTTTCTGAAAAAACGGTGGGTGATTTGAACACCTATTTAAGTAGTATCAACGGTCGTCCCGATCTTTCAGCATCTGATTTAAGAACTCAAGCGGCTGGTAAAATGGTAGAAGTAGCGAAAGGTGGCATGTATCCAACCATTAGCGTAGGTGCCAATGCTTACTACAATAACCCCAATCAAAGGGTGTTTCCGCCTGCAGCGACATTCAAAGGTACTTGGGACATTGGCATTGGTCTTTCGTATAATTTGACAAATCTTTACACTGGAAAATACCAAATTCAAGAAGCACAAGCGAATGTAGCGCAAGCCCATCTTTTAAAAGAACAACTATCGGACGCTGCTAAAATGGAAGTGAACAGCAATTATTTTGCCTACCTAACGGCAACTGAAAAAATTAAACTGATGGGAAAAACCATAGCTCAAACATTTGAAAACCAAAGAGTTATGAAAAATAGATACAATAACCAACTTTCAACAATAGGCGAATTGCTAGATTCTGATTTCCTTGTTTTACAAGCAAAAATCAATTTAGAAACGGCTAAAGCTGATGCAGAATTGGCTTATTACAAACTTTTGAAAGCAGTGGGGAAATGAGTTTTTCACTTTTAGCTTTTCACTTAAAAAATACCCCTCAGTATTTTTTTAATAAAAAAAAGATTATTTCAATTCAAAATATAAAAATATGAAAAAGGTAATGCCTTTCATTTTAGGAACAGTTTTGTTGGGTGCTGGTTATTATGCCTATACCAAAATCAGTTTTATGATGAATAATGAAGACACTGAAAACTCGCAATTAGAAACGAATATTGTCCCTGTTGCACCTAAAGTATCGGGTTATGTCACGGAACTTTTGGTTAAAGACAATCAAGTCGTGAAAATGGGCGATACCCTCCTCAAAATTGATGATCGCGACCAAAAACTACGCGTCATGCAAGCCGAAATCAATGTTAAAAATGCCGAAGCAAATGTGGCATTAATCAAAGCTAATAAAAGTGCTGTTGGGGCAAATATCAACACCAGTGAAGCGAGTTTGCAAGCGTCTAATGCCGGAGTAGAAGCCGCTAATGCCGCCGTGGCGACTGCCAATGCGAACGTTGAAACAGCTAAAATCCGGATTTGGAAAGCTACCCAAGAGTACAATCGCTATGCCGCTCTTTTAAAAGAGAAATCAACAACCCAACAACAATTTGATGCGGTAAAAGCAGAAAAAGAATCAGCAGAAGCCGCCTTGAATATGGCAGAAAAGCAAGTTTTGGCAGCGCAATCGCAAGCCAATGTGTCGAGTAAGCAAATCAATATTGGCAGCAGTCAAAAAAATGCAGTTCAATCGCAAGTCTCAGCCGCTCAAAGTCAAGTGGCGTTGGCTCAAACGCAAGTCGAACAGCGCAAAGCGGAATTAGAATTAGCCAAATTGCAATTGTCCTATTATGTCGTCACTGCACCGATTGGTGGTACAGTCTCAAAGAAAAGTGTCCAAATTGGTCAATTTCTCAATGTTTCACAACCTTTGATGAGCATTGTAGATGGCAGCAATATTTGGGTTGTTGCCAATTTTAAAGAAACGCAAGTGTCAAAAATGAAGGTAGGTCAAAAAGTGAAATTAAAAGTAGATGCTTATAAAGGAAAAGATTTTGAAGGCACTATTGAGTCTTTTTCTGCTGCTACAGGTGCCAGATTCAGCCTTTTACCACCCGATAATGCGACCGGCAACTTTGTAAAAGTGGTTCAACGTGTACCGGTGCGCATTGTTTTGAATGATAAAAATAATGCAGAAACACCTTTGAGAGCGGGCATGAGTGTAGATGTAGTGGTGCCGATTAATTAAGAATAAAGAGTGTTTAGTATGTAGTGTTTAGTTTGACAAACTCAACACTACATACTAAACACTACAAACTATAAACCATTATGGCATTAAAAGGTATTGCAAAATTTGTGGTTGTAATGACCACTATTTCGGCGGCGATTATGGAATTATTGGACACCTCCATTGTGAATGTGGCGTTGTTCAATATGGCGGGTAGTTTGGGGGTAAATGTGGAAGATGTGGCGTGGGTCATTACTTCGTATGCCATTGCCAACGTTATTATTATTCCACTGACGGGTTTTTTAGCCCACTATTTTGGGCGTAAAAACTACTATATTTTTTCAATGGTGTTGTTCACTGTTGCATCCTACATGTGTGGTGAATCGAGTACTCTTTTGACATTGGTGTTTTGGCGATTCATTCAAGGCATCGGTGGCGGGGCATTGCTTTCCACTTCACAAGCCATCCTTTTTGATGCTTTTGAGCCACAAGATAGACCCATTGCCGGTGGTTTGTTTGGTATGGGTATTGTCTTAGGTCCCACATTGGGCCCGACGGTAGGCGGTTGGGTGATGGAACATTTGAACTGGCCTTGGATTTTTTACATCAATCTGCCCATTGGTTTGATTGCTACGTTTTTATCATGGAATTTTATTGATAAAAAACCGGATGAAGGTAAAAACAAATCCAATATCCAAATTGACTATTTAGGCATTGTACTTTTAATGGCCGCTATCGGTTCCCTCCAATACGTTTTGGAAAGGGGCGAATCTGAAGATTGGTTTGCTTCCAATACAATTAGAATATTAAGTGTTACTGCTTTTTTCGGCACAATTGGCTTCATCTGGCGCGAACTGACAACGCCCAATCCCGCCGTTCGTTTAGATATTTTAAAGGATAAAACATTGGCTTTCACCAATATTTTGTCGTTTGTATTGGGCATCGGGCTTTTCACTTCGGTTTATATTTTCCCGGTTTTAGTACAACGCATCAATGGTTTTACGCCTTTAGAAACCGGTTTAGCCATTCTATATCCAACACTTGTAGGAGTGTTCATGTTCCCCGTTATTGGTAAAATGATGTCAAAGGGAGTTTCTCCTACGCCTTTTATCATCATAGGATGTTTGCTATTCATTGCATTTGGGTTCTATGGCGGTACGATGAATGGCGATGCTAACCGTTTTGATTTTTTCTATGTTTTGGTTTTGCGCACATTCGGCATATCCATGATGCAATTACCACTTATCAACCAAGCCGTTGCGGGCTTACCACCTGAGGACTATCCCAGTGCGATAGCCATTAATAACATGATTCGGCAACTCGGCGGTGCATTCGGGATTGCTTTAGCCAATAATTATGTCGCCAGTCACTTTGCTCAGCATCGAGCGGATTTGGTTGCGAATGTTTATGCCACCAATCCCGCTTTTACCGAACGTTTTAACAATGCAGTCCAAGCCATAACATCTCGCACGGGAGATGCCGCCAATGCGTCTGAAATAGCCTATCGTCAAATCAGTTTCGCCATTGATAAACAGGCGTATCTTTTGAGCTATTTGGATACATTCCGCCTTGTTTCCCTGTTTTTTATCGGTGTTTTTCCTTTGATTTTTGTGATAAGACGGGCCAAAAAGAAATCAAATGCCGAGGCTGCCAATGCGGCAATGGAGGCGCATTAAAAAATAGCTTATACTGAGGGGGGGGAGGTAACGAACAATTCATGTGCTTTGCGCTGTGCGTAACCTTCTTTCCACATTTTCCATTTAATGCCTAAGGCAGCATTCATACCTTTATCAATGACGAAATGATTGGCGAGATTCCACAAGCCTTTCAACTGCGTCTGCCAGCTATCGTTTGCCCTCAACGAAAGGGAATAGCCGCCATCCACGTATTCGATAAAATGCCAAAAAGTGCTGGGAATAAAAAGCGTTTCACCGTGTTCTAAAATAATTTCGTAACCCACGGCATTTTTGAAAGCGGGGAATTTGTCGTAATCGGGCTTTAAAACATTCACCGGACTTTGTACAGTGAACGGATATTTATAGAGAAAAGGGGATTGATCGGGGGCAAACAGCACAACCCTTTTGCGGGATTGAAATTGCGTTAAAAACACAGATGAGCAATCAATATCGTAATGCATCGGCGTAAAACTTCCTTCTCCACCGAAAAACATAAAAGGGTATTCTTTCACAAAACCCTTCATAATCGTAGGGGTTTTCACATCTTTGAGCAATTCAGGGGCGTGTTTGAAAATATTAAACAAGAACATGCGCAACTCGGTGGGTCCCCTTTGGATCAAGTCAAGATAATCCTTAAAAGGCATTTTAGTTTTAGGCTGCATATAGCCTTTGCCCGGTTTATGAAAATTATTATCGAAAACCGGTACTTGTAGATGTCCGTATTGTTGTTTAAAATAATCGAAAGTCCATTTATGTGTTGCCTCCCAATCTGCGGCAAGGTTAGTGAAAACAACCGGTCGGTGCGGTTTTAAATATTCTTGAGTGAATATTTCGGTTGTCAAATCTGCGCGTTTTTCGATAGTGTTCAGCGTCATATTTTTATTGATGGATTTGAATTTTTCATAAAACTAAGAAACGCTTTTATGTACGCCAAATGTAAGGAAATGGATTTTAAATATCAAGTTTAAAAATAAAAAAGACGATACAGCCCACGCCGCATCGTCTTTTTTGAATATAAACTTGGTGAAAGTAGAGAAGGTTAAATAATCTGAAAATCCATTATTTAATAACTTATTGATTTTCAAAGTATAATCCAGTCTAAATACTCTCTACTCTCTACTAAATACTACTTAATTTGAACGCCAGCAGAAGACGAATCTTCGTACCGGCGTTCTTACCCCTCGTTGACCCATAAGGATTCGAACCTTAACGAACAGAACCAAAATCTGTCGTGCTACCGTTACACCATGGGTCAATACCGACCTTTTTCAAAAGCGATGCAAAGGTAATCATGGTTTTTGGATTCAGCAACATTTTTTTTCATTTTTTTAAATATTATTTATGATGCAATAAGTTTTATGTGACAAAATATTGATTGTCAGCCTTTTATGTTATTTTTTTCGTTGACTGTCGTATTTTCATAAAATACTAAGAGATAAAATGCGGTTTTTTAACTGCATCTATTATAAATTTGCGGACTATTGCTTCCTATCTACATAAAACCAGTTCAATAGTATCCAATTAATTTATCAATTTCATTTTATCATGCCAGATCAACATAAACGTTTTAAAAAGCTGATGGTCGCCAATCGGGGCGAAATCGCTATCCGTGTTCTACGGGCCGCTTCTGAATTAGGCTTAAAGACGGTTTCAGTGTACACCTACGAAGACCGCTATTCGCTGCACCGTTACAAATCAGATGAGGCGTACCAAATCGGTAAAAATGACGAGCCGCTTCGCCCGTATTTGCAAGCCGAAGAAATCATCAGAGTAGCCAAAGAAAATGGCGTTGATGCTATCCACCCGGGCTATGGTTTTTTATCCGAAAATGTCAATTTTGCGAGACGCTGTCGCGAAGAGGGTATCGTATTTATTGGACCTGAGCCGGAGGTAATGGATGCTTTAGGCGACAAAATGGCTGCCAAATTGGTTGCAGGTGAGGTTAATGTACCGATGATTCCAGATTCGCACATTGACTTGAATAACGATGAAGTCGCTCTTTCCGAAGCCCGCAGAATCGGTTTTCCCGTAATGGTGAAAGCCGTTGCCGGTGGTGGCGGACGCGGTATGCGCGTCGTGCGGCAAGAGGCCGATTTGCTCAAATTATACCACGAAGCCAGTGGAGAAGCCTTAAAAGCTTTTGGCAATGGCACCGTATTCTTTGAAAAGTTTATTGAATATCCTAAACACATTGAAGTTCAAATATTAGGCGACAAATATGGCAATTTAGTCCATCTTTACGAGCGAGATTGCTCAGTGCAACGCCGGTTTCAAAAAGTCGTCGAAATTGCGCCGAGTTTGACTTTGCAACAAAAAACCAAGGATAAACTCTACGAATATGCCCTAAAAATCTGTAAACATGTCAATTATTCATGTGCCGGTACGGTAGAGTTTTTGGTGGATAAACACGAAAATATCTATTTTATTGAAGTGAATCCTCGCGTACAGGTGGAGCATACCATTACAGAGGAAATTACGGGTATTGACATAGTGCGCTCCCAAATTTTGATTTGTATGGGTTACGATTTGAGTCATAAAACGCTCAGAATAGGGAAGCAAGAAGACATTGAATGTTCGGGTTTTGCCATTCAATGCCGTATTACAACGGAAGATCCCGAAGAGAATTTCAAACCTGATTATGGTACTTTGATTGCGTATCGTTCGGCGGGTGGTTTTGGTATTCGTTTGGATGCCGGCTCGGCGTATGCGGGCGCTCAGATTTCACCTTTCTTTGACTCAATGTTGGTGAAAGTAACGGCTTGGGGGCGGACTTTTGGCGGTGCGTCCGAGCGTTTATTACGGGCTTTGAGTGAGTTTAGAATCAGGGGTGTCAAAACCAACATTGGTTTCCTTGAAAACCTTTTGCACAACGAGACTTTTCGAAAAGGAGAATGTACGGTCAATTTTATCGGCGATAATCCAGATTTGCTCAAGATGCCACGCCGTCAAGACCGAGGGACAAAAGTGCTAAAATACATGGCAAACGTGATTGTCAATGGCAATCCGGATGTACCTTTTATTGATAAAAAACGGAATGCGCTTTTCAGAACGCCTCATGTACCGGCTTTTGATCCTTTAAAACCGGTTCCAAAAGGTACGCGCGACAAACTCCAAGAACTGGGCGCCGAAGGATTCGCTCAATGGCTAAAAGCAGAAAAGCAAATTCACTATACCGATACGACTTTCCGTGATGCGCATCAATCGCTTTTGGCTACCCGTGTGAGGACCTATGACATGAAAACCATTGCCGAAAGTTACGCTCATGCGCACGGCAGTCAGTTGTTTTCGATGGAAATGTGGGGTGGTGCCACCTTCGATGTGGCGTTGCGCTTTTTGAAAGAAAACCCGTGGATGCGTTTACAGGTTTTGAGAAAACGCATGCCCAACGTTTTATTCCAAATGCTTTTGAGAGGGTCAAATGGGGTGGGCTATAAAGCCTATCCGGATAATTTGATCGAAGATTTCATTGAAAATGCCGCCAAAGAGGGGATAGATGTGTTCCGGATTTTTGACTCTTTCAATAATATCGAATCCATGCTCACGTCCATTAGAACGGTCAGAGAGCGGACGGGCAGCATTGCGGAAGCGTGTATTTGTTACACCGGAGATTTTTTGGATAAAAACCGCCCTAAATTCAGTCTGCAATACTATATTGACATGGCAAAACGCTTGGAAGATGAAGGCTCGCATATTCTGGGTATCAAAGATATGGCGGGGTTGCTCAAACCTTTTGCGGCAGAAGTTTTAATCAACGAATTAAAAAACAATATCTCCATTCCGATTCATTTGCACACGCATGATACATCCAGTATTCAACCAGCTACTTATCTGAAAGCGATAGAAGCTGGTGTGGATGTGATTGACGTTGCCATGGCGAGTATGTCAGGTTTGACTTCTCAGCCCAATTTTAACTCCATAGTGGCGATGATGCAAGGGCATGAGCGGGAAAATCCCATTGATTTGCACTCCTTGAACCAATTCTCCAACTATTGGGAAGATATTAGAGAATATTATTATCCATTTGAGAGTGAGCTGAAATCAGGTACGGCAGAGGTTTATGACCACGAAATACCCGGTGGACAATACTCTAACTTGCGTCCTCAAGCCCGCAGTTTGGGTTTGGAAGCCCAATTTGAGACCGTTAAAGACAATTATCACATCGTGAATGAGATGTTTGGAGACATCGTTAAAGTGACGCCATCCTCCAAAGTGGTGGGTGATATGGCTCTTTTTATGACATCGAATAATTTGACTAAAGAGGACATTATACTGAGGGGGGGTAATTTGGCATTCCCTGAGAGCGTCAAAGAAATGATGCGCGGTGATTTGGGCTTGAATCCGGGCGGTTTTCCGGCGGAAATTCAAAATATCATCTTAAAAGGTGAAAAACCGAATGATAAAAACCCGAATGATTACTTGCCTCCCGTTGATTTTATAAAAGAAGAAGCCTATTTTAAGGAGAAATTTGGGGAATACGTCAATCATTTGGATTTCCTTTCTTGGCAGTTGTATCCCAAGGTGTATGAAGATTTTTATCATCATTACGAAGAATTTGGTGCTGTACGCAATTTTTCGACCCCAGCTTTCTTCTACGGCTTGCAGCACAACGAAGAAATCATAGTAGAGATTGATAAAGGTAAAAACATCCTTGTGCAGTTTCTCAACGTCACCGAGCCGAATCTGGCAGGTGAACGAACAGTATTTTTTAGGTTGAATGGGCAAACGCGTTCTATTACGGTAAAAGACAATAAAATTGAAACGAAAATTGCGGTTCATAAAAAAATAGCGACCAAATTCGACATTGGCGCACCGCTTCAAGGCAGCATCAGCCGCATTTTGGTCAAAGAAGGCGATATGGTGGCGGTCAATTCTCCGCTTTTCACCATCGAAGCCATGAAAATGGAATCTTCCATCACATCACCGATGGCAGGAAAGGTCAAAAAGGTGCATTTACCGGAAAAAACGCTGGTGGCGCAGGATGATTTGATTGTAGAGTTAGAGTAAGATTTGAAATTTCATCCATCAATCATGTAATGTTGAGTAGTGGTTATTATCAGCTTATCCACTAACTCCTCCATAAAAGGAGAGTTAGTGGATAACTGACAATAAATTAAAAAAATTATATCAGATTGGGCTCAATTGCATTATAAATCTTGACATAATATTCATCAGCCATACGATCTGAATCAAATTGTGGTGCCACATCCGTCATCGAATGTTTGATGATTTTGACCCATTTGTCCCGTTTTTTGTAGTACATCGGCACAATGGTATTTTCTAAAATATCATACATAGCTTCTACATCGTGCTTGTCTTGCACTTCCACGGGCAAATGATGGTCTAAATGAGGAATGACAAAACTGTTTTTAACGTCTTTCGCAAATTCAGGTACCCAACCGTCATCAATAGAAAAATTGATACTTGCATTCATGGCGGCAGTCATGCCACTCGTGCCGGAGGCTTCACGTGAATAACGGGGATTATTGAGCCACAAATCCGAACCTTGCTTCATCAATCTTGAAAGGCGCAATTCATAACCAATCAAAATGGTACAATTGGGAATATTTAACGTTTTTTTATGAATGCTATTGAACACATCAATGGCGCCATAATCGAGTGGATAAGGTTTCCCTGCCCAAATGACTTGCACCGGGTATTTGCTGTTAGCTGCAATTTTTTTAAAACGCTCAATATCACTTAAAATCAAATCCGCTCTTTTATATCCCGCAAAACGGCGTGCCCATACTATAGTGAGGGCGTCAGGGTCAAGCACTTTGCCCGTTTGGTCCTCCACTTCCTGCAAAAGGGCTTGCTTGAGTTCGCGTTTGCGGCTCATTAAGAGTTCATCATCGTCGTGCTTGAGTGCTTTTTCTAAAATTGGGTCAACCCAAAAACGTTTATTTTGAGCATTGGTGATATGTGTAATCTCGCAAATGCCTTCAAAGTCCTTCCACATTTCTCGAGAAACATCACCGTGAATTTTGGACACGGCATTGGATATTTTAGCCATGCGCAAACCCACTAATGTATGGTTAAAAACACCTTCATCGCTTTTCCAAAGGTGGGCAATACTCTTAGGGTCAACACCGGCTAAAAAGCCGCTCTTTATAATCAAATCGAATTCGCTGCGCTCATTCCCCGCGTCTTCCGGTGTATGGGTCGTGAAAACAAGTCGTTTTTTAACTTCTGCAAAGTTGCCTTTGTATTTGTTGAGTAACCAAAAAGCAACCGGCAACGGATGTGCCTCATTGAGGTGGTATATTTCCGGGGTGAAACCCAACGCTTCCAATGCTTTTGCACCTCCGATGCCCAAAACCATATATTGCGCTAAGCGAATGATTTTATTGTCATCGTACAGTTTATTGGTAATGGCTCGATCTTCGGGAATGTTTTCATCGGTATCCGTACTCAATAACAGTATAGGCGCCGTTTCAAAAGTGTCCGGTTCAAGTTTCCAAACTTTGACCACAACTTCCCGTCCCATAAATGGAACTTTTACAGTGACACCGGTATCTTTGAGGAAATTTTGGTATTTCAAGCGAAAATCAACCCCTAAAGAACCATCGAGATGTCTTTTTTGGTCATAATATCCTAATTTCCACAGCATGCCGACGCCCACTAAGTTCTGTTTAAGGTCATAACAGCTTCGCATGTGCGAACCGGCAAGAAAGCCTAAACCGCCACTGTAAATTTTGAGCGGTTGATGGATGGCAAATTCCATACTGAAATACGCCACCGCTTTGGTGTACTTTTTGTTGATTTTAAAATTGTGTAACATAATTAATTGGATTTAAATATATTCTCAGTTATTTTTTGAAGCCGCAAAGGAAAGGTTTTTTGTTGAAAAAAGCATACCTGCCTTGTCGGCAGACAGGCTGAGAGGTGTTTTTTTTTATAAAAACACAAGCAATTGAACTGTTTTAAAGAAAAAATGTCATACTTTTAAGCATAAAATCTCAAAAAAAATGAAGACTATTGAATTTGAATTAAACGACCATGAATATATCGAATTGAACCAACTATTGAAACTCATGAATCTCGTTGGCTCGGGCGGCGAAGCCAATATGTGTATCACCAAGGGAGAAGTAAAAGTCAATGACACCATTGAGACCCGAAAGCGCAACAAAATCAGAGCCGGATTCAAAGTAGAATTTAGAGGGCAAACCGTTTTAGTAAAATAATGTATGCAGAAAACGGAATTTTTAATTTCCAATATCAACTTTCTCCTTTTTGCTTAATAAAATTTGTTGTCAAAAACGCACCTTTGTTGATGAAAAAATCAACCCACTACGTACCCTATCTATTTGCAGCCCTTATACCCGGATACATTGCCGTCACAAACAATCTATTGTTTAAACCGGGGCTTGCGCCAGTTTAGCTTGTTTCATCGTTGATTTTCTTTATTATGTGGCGTTTGAGTTAAAGATTACTAAGCATTTCAGACAATCGATTCTTAAAATGGGGTATTTTCCTATTGGGCAATAGCCTTTTTGTCGCCTCTATGGTGGGTTTAGATTACTATTTTATGCACTTATTTTTACCTTTTACAGAATTTACGCCTTGGGGTTGGTCTCTGCGCTTCTTTAATACATCGCTCGTTATTGCTTTTTTTATGGAAGGTGTTAAATGGACAAGATCAATCATCATTTACATACCCCATTTATTTATAACTTATTGCCTCGGGCTGCGAAGCTAATATTGGCATCATAAGAACAAGTGAAAGTCTATGATATCATCGTAATCAGCAAACGCAACTATTACAGTGCCGAATTCAAAACAAAGATTAGAGAGCAAACTATTGTAGTGAAATAATATCCACAAAAAATCAAATACAGAGAGCGAATTTTCGCTTAAATGTTTTTACTTTTGCTCATAGACCTGTAAGATTGTCATAGTCTTACGGGTCTTTCATTATTCACTAAAAAAACATTCTGCATGTCTGCTTATCCGCATCTACTGAAGCCGCTTGATTTGGGCTTTACGACCTTAAAAAACCGTGTCTTGATGGGTTCTATGCACACCGGTTTGGAAGAACACAAAAATGGGTTTGAACGATTAGCTGCTTTTTATGCCGAAAGAGCGCGAGGCGATGTCGGGCTTATTGTTACGGGGGGTATTTCACCCGATTATTTCGGTACAGTCATGCCTAAAGCGGCTCGAATGACGAATAGCAGCCATGTGAAAAAACATAAAATTATCACAAATGCGGTACATACTGAGGGGGGTAAAATTTGTATGCAAATTCTTCACGCCGGACGATATGCCTATCAACCTTGGAGTGTGGCTCCGAGTGCCATTAAATCACCGATAACGCCTTTCAAACCTTTTGCTTTGCCCGGTTGGGGGGTTACGAGAACCATTAATAACTATATTTCAGCGGCTGCTTTAGCCCAAGAGGCGGGCTACGACGGGGTAGAGGTGATGGGTTCGGAAGGTTACCTGATTAACCAATTTATTGCTGCTCGCACAAATAAACGCACCGACAAATGGGGGGGTAGTTTTGAAAATAGGATCCAATTCCCCATCAGCATTGTGCGCGGTATTCGGGAGAGAGTGGGTCCCAATTTTATTATTATTTACAGACTTTCCATGCTCGATTTGGTGGACGAAGGCAGCAATTGGGAGGAAGTGGTGTATTTGGCAAAAGAAATTGAAAAAGCCGGAGCGACCATCATCAATACCGGTATCGGGTGGCACGAAGCCCGTGTACCGACTATCGCTACAATGGTGCCCCGCGGTGGTTTTGCTTGGGTCACTAAGCGTTTGATGGGTAAGGTCAATATCCCATTAATCACAACCAACCGCATTAATATGCCCGATATTGCCGATAAAGTGATAGCGGATGGTTGTGCCGACATGGTTTCGATGGCGCGTCCGTTTTTGGCTGACGCTGAGTTTGTTGTCAAAGCTGAAACCGGACGAACGGACGAAATCAATACCTGCATCGGCTGCAATCAAGCCTGTCTTGATCATACTTTCCAAATGAAAACGGCGAGTTGTTTGGTCAATCCGCGTGCTTGCCATGAAACGTTGTTGAATTATTTACCCACGACAAAAAAGAAAAAAATCGCAATTGTAGGTGCTGGTCCCGCCGGTTTGGCAACAGCTACGGTCGCAGCGCAACGCGGGCATGAAGTCCATCTTTATGATGCCGCTTCTGAAATAGGTGGGCAATTCAATATGGCAAAACAGATTCCGGGTAAAGAGGAGTTTTATGAGACCATTCGGTATTTTAATAAACAAATTCAATTGACGGGTGTTCATTTACATCTCAATACGTCTGTAGATGCAGCCTTTTTAGCGGCTCAAAAGTTTGATGACGTGATTTTGGCAACGGGTGTAACGCCTCGAACACCCAAAATTGAAGGTATTGATCACCCCTCAGTATTGTCATATGTTGAAGTGCTGCGTGATAAAAAGCCGGTTGGTGCACGTGTTGCTTTAGTGGGTGCAGGTGGTATTGGCTTTGATGTGGCTGAATATTTAGCACATGAAGGTGAATCTTCAAGTTTGAATGCGACTGCTTTTATGAAAGAATGGGGTGTAGATATGGCATATCAACATAGAGGCGCTTTAACCCGTCCTCAGCCGCACGCTTCGCCGCGCGTTATCTATTTGTTGCAACGCACCAAAGGTAAAATCGGGGCGAAATTGGGCAAAACAACCGGCTGGATTCACCGCAGCAGCTTGAAAATGAAAAAAGTGGAAACCCTTGATGGCGTCCAATACGAAAAAATTGACGATAAAGGATTGCACATCAATATTGATGGTTTTTACCGATTGCTTGAGGTAGATAATGTCATTATTTGTGCGGGACAGGAATCCCTGAATAAGCTTTATGAGCCGCTCCAACAAGCCGGCATTTCGACGCATATTATCGGCGGTGCATTCGAAGCATTGGAGTTAGATGCTAAAAGGGCGATAGATCAAGGGTCGAAATTGGCAGCAGCGTTGTAATAGAGAATATTAGCCACTAATCGTACTAATTATTTAAGAAAAATTAGTGATAATTAGTGCAATTAGTGGCTAACTTTTTTATTGTATGTTTTCCGCCGAACTATTTTTTAGCTGCGTAATCTAATATTAGATGGCAGAATGATTTTACACCCAAAGTAAAACCGCCTTCATCAATATAAAAATCCGGTGTATGGTGTGGAGCTACTTCCGCTGCAGTTTTGTTTTTTGCCATTCCGCCGAGGAAATAGAAAAATCCGGGTATTTTTTCTTGAAATTTAGCAAAGTCTTCTGCACCAGTCACCGGAAATTGAACGATAACATTTTTTTCACCGGCTACTTCTTCGAGCGATGGTAGCATTTTTTTAGTCAATTCCGGATTATTGAAAGTGACGGGATTGCCAATTTCTATAATCAACTCGGCTGTTGCGCCCGCACTTTCCGCAATATTAGTCACTACCCTCCTCATATTAGCGTGAACTTCCTTCTGAATTTGAGGGTCAAGACACCGAATAGTTCCCATCATTTTGGCTTCTTCCGGAATGATATTTTCCCGCAAACCTGCCTGAAACATGCCCACCGTGATGACGGCAGCCGACTCTGTTAGGGGGGTCATGCGACTCACAACTGTTTGCAATCCCATAATAATCTGAGCACCGGTCACTATCGGGTCAATGCCATTCCACGGATAACCGCCATGTGTTTGTTTCCCTTTGATGGTGATGGTAAAACGGTCACTGCTTGCCATTGTGCCGCCCGGGCGATATCGAATTGTACCAACCGGCGTCTGCGAATTGATGTGTAAACCAAAAATAGTCTCCACTTTCGGATTGTCCAAAACCCCTTCTTCAATCATGACGCTTGCGCCGCCTTTTTCACCTTTAGGAGCTCCTTCTTCTGCCGGTTGAAAAATGAAAACGACCGTTCCGGGTATATCGGCTTTAAAAGTACTCATCACCTCAGCCGCTCCCATGAGGATAGCCGTGTGCGTATCGTGACCACAAGCGTGCATCACGCCCGTTTCAATATCGTTATAAGTTGTCCGAACTTTGGATTTAAAAGGCAAGTCTCCCCGTTCAGTCACCGGAAGTCCGTCCATATCAGCGCGCAAGGCTACCACGGGTCCCGGTTTACCCCCCCTCAGTATGCCGACGACACCAGTCTTCGCCACCCCGGTTTTGACTTCTAAACCTAAAGATTTGAGATGGTCAGCCACAATTTTAGAAGTACGCACTTCCCGATTCGATAATTCCGGATTTTGATGAAAATCGCGCCGCCAGGCTATTACTTTTGGCTCAATGCTTTCGGCTAATTTATCCATTTTGGCTTTCATCGCCATATTTTTGTCTGCTTGTCCGAATAAAGGCATCGTCATAAGCCATGCGAATAGGAAAATGCACCCCGACCCCGAGTACTTGGGGGGGATTATACCTCTCAGTATATTCTTATTTTTCATACTTTAAAAGTTAATAGAAATTGATGTTAAATGATTTTTTCAGAAATAAAATTAAAAATAGAAAAAGCCATTGAATTATTGTCAATAGCTTTAACATTTTATAAGAAAACTTGACTAAATCAAGTTGAAAAGAATGACTTTTAATACCAATATTTCTATTTTTTCTTACGCAATATGTTAGTATTGATTAAATTTGAATGCCAATATGAATAAAAAGGAATGATATGATAGATATTCTGAAAAAATATATTGATGTAATCATCAAATCGTTTAAGGATTTTATTGCTGATGATGCCTTGAAATTCAGTGCCTCGCTGTCGTACTATTCGGTCTTTTCAATAGCTCCTGTGCTCATTATAATCATCGGCTTGACAAGGTTGTTTTTTGATGAACAATCAGTTTCGACTGAAATTTACAAGCAATTTTCAGAACTAATGGGTGATGATGCCGCTAAGACTGTACAACAAGCCATTTACAGCATAAAACACCAGCAACAAAGCTTGCTGACGACCATTATCGGTACTGTTACTCTGTTGGTTGGGGCAACGGGCGTTTTTACCGAATTGCAAGACAGTCTAAATAAAATATGGTCTGTAAAAACCACCGTCACCAAAGGCTGGTTAAAATACTTGATTAACCGACTCATTTCGTTTTCAATGATACTGACATTGGGGTTTCTATTGATGGTATCCTTGCTCATCAATGCCTTGATTGCCCTATTGAGCAACCGCTATTTTACGGTGTTGAACGAATGGCAATGGCTCTCTTTACTTATCAACAACCTCATTATTTTAATCATCGTCACTTTCCTCTTTGCTTTTATATTCAAATTTTTACCCGATGTCAAACTGCGTTGGCGCAATGTTATAACCGGTGCTTTTTTTACCTCTATCTTGTTTTTTATCGGCAAATACCTCATTGCCACCTACTTATCAAAGACGATTGCAGCCACAGCCTTCGGGGCGGCAGGTTCTTTAGCTCTTATTCTTTTGTGGGTTTATTATTCGTCCGCTATTCTGTTTTTAGGGGCTGAATTCACTAAAAACTACGCTTTAGCCAACCATACCCACATCGAAGCGGACGAATTCGCACATTTTGTGGTGACCAAAGAAAAACAATTATCCGAACATACCGATGCTCAGAAGGTGGAGGACATAAAGGAGGTAATCAAAGAACAAGCGGCAGAAAAAAATAAAAAATAGATGTCTGTTTGATTGTGCTCGTGCGAGGTCTTTGATGGTTTTTTTAAGTTTGGTCAAATACCATTTAATGAACACACGCAGTAACAGACTGCGCTCGAGCAGAGCTGTATTTTATTCAAAGTACCTGAAAAAATCGAGTTAATTAATTCCTATTAACAATAATATTGGTTATATTTGTTCGCATCAAAGATATTTACCATGTTGATTTAATTCTTGTGATTATTTAACTATTTTCTCTCTCATTGACATAAGTTTTTTTCCTGTTTTATTATTTTATTGAATGCCACTTAACAATAGCTTAGCAGAACTTAAGAAACCTATAGCCTTCCCATCTATGCGCTGAGTAGGCATAATTTTACAATTTTTAACCAAAATTTTAAATTCACAATGTCAACAATTGCCAACAAAATCAAAGCAGAAACAGCTGCCGATCGTCAAGCCTTTATTGTCAAATCATTTACGGATAACTATACCGACATCATGGCAGGAGACTCTGCCGCATGGCGGGGTAAGTTTCGCAAAATGTCCGAATCCGCTTTTGCTTTTTATCGGGGAGCAGCGGCTTTATTCTATGCAGATGTCAGCCGAGACGACGACCCTTTTTTGAATGACCAAACCAGCCGTGTCTGGATTCAGGGCGACCTTCACGCTCAGAACTTCGGTACGTACATGAATGGAGCCGGTACATTGATATTTGATGTCAATGACTTCGACGAAGCCACGCTTGCGCCTTTCACATGGGATATAAAGCGGTTTTGTGCCAGTCTTGCCCTTCTGGGTTTTCAAAAAGCTTTATCGGATATTGAAATCCGCCAATTGATAACAGCCGCCGCGCAAAGTTATGCGCGTCAGGTTGCGCGTTTTGCGGCGGGTCATGACCGCAATTTTGCTCTTTCTCTCGCCAATACTGAGGGGGTGGTTTTGGATATTCTCCGACAAGCCCGCAGTTTGACTCGGGTCAATTTGCTCGATATGGAAAGTGATATTATTCAAGGTGACCGCAGATTTAAGGACAATAAGTTCTTTATTAAGCTGAATGATGCCGAAAAAATGAAAGTTGAAGCTGCTTTGGCTGAATATTTCGAGACCATACCCAAACGCAAAAAGCGGGCAAAAATCACGTATCAGGTCAAAGATATTTCACGCCGCAAAGGACTTGGTATCGGTTCAGCAGGCTTGAAAATCATCAGTATTCTACTCGAAGGCGAGACAGAAGCCTTAGAAAATGATATTCTGATTTCGATGAAAACGGCTTTGCCTTCGGCGGCGGCTCAATACGTGAATGACGATAAGGTAAAGGCTTATTTCAAACACGAAGGACACCGCACGGCCGTTTCTCAACGCGCTTTGCAAGCCAATGCTGACCCTTTCTTGGGTTATTCGACTTTAGATGGCATCGGTATGTTTGTGACTGAAATTTCACCTTATACGGCAGACCTCGATTGGAGTGATATCAATGACATGGACGACCTCGTTCATTTGGTAACGGATTTGGGACGTTGCATTGCTAAAATCCACTGTGTCTCAGATGTTGATAGTGACCAAACCTTGATTGATTACTCAACAGAACAAGCTATCAACGGCGTTTTAGATGGCAGAGAAGCCGAATTTGTCGCCTACATGGTAGATTTTGGTGAGCAATACGCCGATTGTGTCCGTACCGACCACCGTCTGTTTGTTGATGCTTTCAGAAATAAACAAATTTCGAGCATCTAATCCTTTGATGCGTTTACAATCATTCGCCATTGTCAGATTGGTTTAATAAGAAACAACCATTTTGCCGTTAACGCAAGATGGTTGTTCTTTATTGAGCATCAGTCTATCTTAACAACCGGCGTTTTTTCACCCGAGCACAAAACGGATTGTGTTTTTGATAGACAAAACCGCTCAAAGGTTGATCGGATACATAAACGCCATCGGCATAACCACTGAATTCAGTGCCCGGCGCACCATATTGCAAATAGTATTTCCCCTTGTATTTTTTCACCGTTGCGCCTTCAACAAAAGGGTCTAAAAAGTTATTGTCGTTATATTCTCCGAACCGTTCCCAACCATGCACACTGCAATTGGAATACAGTCTATTGTCGCGAACAGCCGAACGCGAACTTTTACCGATGGCAAAAGCTCTTGGTATGACAGTTACACCTTGGGGCGTGATGGGTGGTGGTGCATTGACAGGTAAATACTTAAAAGGTAACACAACCGGACGTGTCCCTGAAACAAGCCTTCGGCGAACCGAACGAAGCCAAATTATTACACGCGAAGTCTTGCGTATTGCAGAAGAATTAAATGTTAGCCCGGCATCAGTTGCTATCAATTGGGCGCGTCAGCGTGACCAGTCGATTGTGCCGATTGTGAGTGGTCGCAACGTACAGCAACTCACAGAATCCATGCAATGTCTTGATTATCAACTCTCTGACGAACACCTTGCTGCCTTGAACGAGGTGAGTAAAATCGAAATGGGCTTCCCACATGACTTTTGGGCAGGTGCGGGGGCTTATATTTATGGTGATACGAAAGATATGATTGAGTTGAGGAAATAAAATTATCTATGCTCCGCTCAGTATTGAATAAACAGTATTTAATTTGGTGGCTTTTTTCTAAAAAATGGCTTTTAGACCTTATTACATAGCCCTGAGCGGGTTAAAACTGCCATCAATTATCATCATAATGCATCACCATCATCGGTTTTTCATATGACAGGGCAATTTGTTGGGTAATACTTTTATGAATCAACCCTTGAAAAAAACCGCGGTGGCGATTCACAAACATCAATAAATCAATAGAATTTTCTTCGGTGTATTCTTTTATCTGTTTAACGACATTTGTACCACCTAATGACACCAATTCAAATGGTTCTTTCACATCCATATTGACCATCAATTCATTCAATACTTTTTTCAAAACATCTTCTTTGGTGTCTTTGCCTTTATGAACATTGACGAAATGAATTTGCGCTTTAAAAGCTTGGGCAAAAGCCACTGCTTCTCTTAAAACATGCGATTCAACAGATTCCGAATTGGTAGCAAATAGAATGCGGTGAATAGGTTTGTAAACAGTATCGCGCGGAACGATTATCACTGGAGCATGAGCTTTATTCATCACTTCTAAAGAGACTGTTCCGATTATTTTAGATAAAAAATCTTGCAAGCCGGTTGAACCCATAACGATTAATTCGTCACTTTCTCGCTTAGTCATTTTCACAATTTGGCGCACAACATCCCCCCTTAATATCTCAGTTTCATAAAAAAAGTTGTCACTTTCAGCCGTGAATTCTTTCATAGCTTTTTCGGCCGGATCACCTTCGGATTTTTCAAAAGCCGAAATGGTGATGTCGCCATAGGGATCGTGAACATGCACAATTTTGATTTTTGCGCCCAGTTTTAGTGATAGCTGTTTGGCATATTCAAAGGCATGGCGAGACGTGGTGGAAAAGTCAGTCGGTAGAATAATGGTTTTCATAAGTGAAGGTATTTTATTTTGTTAACAAACACTAAATTAAGGTTTTTATACCATATCCTGCTGATAATAAAATTAAGGTTTTTTTATGCATTGAGTAAAGCATCACTCAAGAGGCTTTTCATCAGGATGACTGCCAAATTCGTGGTTATAAATTTGAACCAAAAGTAAAAATATTGAAATCAAAATAGGCCCGAAAATTAAACCAATGAAGCCAAACAGATTGATACCAATGATGACACCGAAAATGGTAATCAGCGGGTGCGTATCCCCGATGCGTTTTTGGAGCCAAAAGCGAAATAGATTATCGACTGAGCCGACAATCAAAAAGCCGTAAAGGAAAAGTATGACGGCTGAGCCTGTATTGCCATTAGCAAACAATAAAATAGCGAGTGGTACATACACCAATGCCGCGCCTAAAACCGGAATCATAGCCGCGACACAGGTTGCCACAAACCATAAAAAAGGTTCTTGAACGCCCGTCAGCCAATAACCGATTAATGCCGTAATACCCTGAATAAAAGCCACAAGCGGAATACCAATAGCATTGGAAATAACCAAGTCGTTGAGGTGTTTCTTGAGAAAGGCAGTACTCTTTTCGCGTAAGGGTAACCAATTGTAAAAAGATTTTTCGATCGAAGAACCTTGTGTCAGCATAAAAAACAACACGAAATACATCAGAACCACCACAAATAAACCATTGAAAGTGGCTCCCAATATGGTTTGCATCTCATTGACACCCCATTCCCCTATGTTGCGCAGATTATCTTGGGTAAGAATATGAACGCTGTATTTATCTTCTATTTTTTGAATATTCTGCTCAACCGTTTCCCATATTTGATTGGAGTTTTTGACTGCGGGCAATATTTTGGAAGTCATAATCCCTAATAAGCCATTAATGGGTAATAAAATGACAATAAATGACAATAACATCAGCAATAAGGCAGCAAGAGAGCGCCGACCTTTGAGTTTGGTGGACAATGAAAACATCCAACGGCGCAAAATAATATACAACGTATAAGCGCCTAAAAAAGCCGGGAGGAAATTTCTGAGTTGCCAAAAAATGACAATTCCTAAAATGGCAATAATGATAACCAGAAAAATCTGACGAATATACAGATTAGAAATAGGTGTTTCTTTTTTCATAAGGGTGTTTTTTGACAAATATAATCAAGCAATACCGACTTTCAGACTTTTAACGGCGATTTTGAGTTTATTAAAACATGAAATACCCATTGAATTACCAAAAAATGGCATGAAAGGTTCAATATGCACCAATTTTCCATTGATATAAAAATGCATTTTTTGTTTCACTTTTTCTATTGTAAAAGTATTCGTGCCTATATTCTCTTGTATAGGGGCAAAATCAATATTATCGAGAATAATTCTTCTCTTACTTTTATCTATTGAATTAGCTGATATATCCACAAAACCGTATGGGTAAATCATAAAACTGTAAGAGTCACATGTTGCCGAATCCATTCCCCAAACCAGACCATAAGAAGCCTCTTCGCTTAAGTCTAAACAATCAATTGTGGCTTCAATTTTAAAATCTTGTTCTTGATCAAAAACACAGAGAGTTGTTACATCACCACATGCGCCAACATCCTTTAATATTTCAATGATATAGCTATTATCTTCAAAATAAAAACTGGCAGGATCGTCATTTTTTTTGCCGGAAGTTAAATATTCGAACCATTCGTTCCGATTGTCGGTGAAGTAATCTTCAAAAATATAAGTGTATTTATCGGGGGAAACTTCGGCTACCTCATTTGCGGGCGGCTGGGTTTGAACGAGTCCTTTTTCGATAAGAAGTTTATGGGCTTCGTCTTTCAGAGAAAGGGTTGAGCGTTGCATACGTGCCACATCTGTACCGCCTCTTTCGATAACGCCTTGATTCACGTCGCGCTCATAACTGTTCCATTGGCTCAATTGAATCAATGCATCATTGGCTAAATCAGATTCGAACTGCTCAAATAATTGTAGTAAATTTTTAAGGGCACTCTTAATATCTCCTTCGATGATTAATAACTCGACATGGGTAACTCGGTAATCTTTCATAAGATAGCTGGATTTTGTTTTCTCAAAAGTGTTTGTTTATATTTTAAAGCAAGATATACAAAAATAAGGAATAATGGTCAAGATTCAAAAAATAGCTGCTCAATATTTTCCTTACTGAGAGGGTAGGTTTTTAAGGAAAAAATCGCGGATATTGCCGCCCATGATTTTTTCAATCTCTGACCGTGTAAACCCTTCTTTCTCTAAAGCAAGGATTATCAAGGGCAAACCTGTTACATCAAAATGGGTTCTGATAGCACCATCAAAATCCGAACCCAGTGCCACTCTGTCCACCCCGATTTTATCTGCCACGTATCGGATATTTTTAGCCGTTGCGGCGGCGTCAGTCCCACAAACGGCTGTTTCCCATAAGCCAATGCCCACCAATCCGTTGCGTTTGCCAATTTCCAGTAAATGTTTATCCGATAGATTTCTTTGGTTATCGCAAACGCCTTTTACACCGGTATGTGACACGATGACCGTGCTGGAAGTGGTAGCGAAAATATCGTCAATGGTATTGGCAGAAGCATGAGCCAAATCAATGACGATGTGTAAACTGTCCATTTTTCGAATCAAGGCTTTCCCTTGCTCGGTGAGTCCTGATTTGTTAATGCCGTGGGCTGAGCCTGCCCATTCATTATCAAAAAAGTGGGTAATACCGATATAGCGAATGCCCGCCTTGTAAAATTCATCCAAGCTACTGAGGCTGTTTTCAAGACAATGGGCGCCTTCAATTCCCAGCATACCGGCAGTCAGTTGTCGGTTTTGGCGACGGTCTTCAATGAACTGAAACAACTCTTTTTGATTAGAGACAACCCTGAACTGTTTATCCGATTTTTCAGCAAAATGATGCAATTGGTGCGCCTGCCATAAAGCGCGTTTTTTGACGCTGAACCAATTTTCCATCGGTTGCAATTGCCCGAAACTTAGAATGGCAACGTTATCGGTTTTATCATCATTCCGTTCAATATTTATGCCTCGTGGCGTTTTACTCACGATTGTAAATACCTGAAAAGCCATGTTGGCTTGCTGCATACGCGGCACGTCTACGTGACCGTGATTGTGTCGGCTCAATAAATCTCTATCCCACAACAAAGCATCGCAATGCAAATCAGCCACGAATGGAATGGAATCATACTCAGTGTTTTTAGCCATATTATCCGTTTTGAGTGTAACAGTATTGGTTGATTTGTCGAAATAATCGGCAGCGCAACCAAAGAAGATAACCGCTGCAATAATGAGCAAAACGGCTAAAATTTTAAGTCCTTTTTTAAACATAATGATGTGATTTTTTAATTTATTTCTTGAAAGACTTCACGCCCCAACCAATCAATCCGCTGATAATTAACCCAATTGAAATGCCCGCAAAAATCCATTTTATCATACTGGCAGTGGATGCGAGGTGGGCAGCGGATTCATTTTGTGCCGGAAAAGATTGTATCATTCGGATGATGCCATTGTTTTCAAGAAAATCAAAAACCATCGCCATGATCGGCGTTAAATTCAACAATCTTCGAAAACTATCGGCCGGTAATAGTTTTTGAAACAAATAGCTGATAGTCAGCATATTTAGGACGGTATAAACCAAAGGATAAATAGAGTCAATAACCGACCCCATAAAAAGGCTTGTTTGGCGACCTTCTTCGCCGTAAGCAGTCAGTACTTCGTACGCTCGTTGCGGTGTGAAACCAAACATCAAATCCAAAATAGGCAAGTTTTCACCTATCGAGGATTTGAGCATAAATTGCGGAAAAATTACCAGATTGAACAGCATTTGTAGCGCTAAAAAAATCAATACAAGCTTTCCGGAGGTCAAACGGTAAAAATAATCAGAAACTTTTTTTAACATGATTTTTCGAAAAATTTAAAATGCGGTATGCATCCGCTTCATTTACCTTTTAAACACCCGCACATAATCCACCTCCATAGTTGCGGGGAAAATAGTTTCATCGATTCCTTTTTGTCCACCCCAATTGCCCCCTACGGCAACATTCAAAAGTAGGTGAAATTTTTTATCAAAAGGCCATTCTTCAGTACCTTTCCCGGTATTTTTGAAAAGTAAGACCTTGATATCATCCACAAAAAACTGAATGCCCTCTTTATTCCATTCAATAGCATAAAGATGGAAATTTGCCTGCGAATCAGTTTGCCGGATACCGTTCGTTTTCTGCGTCCCTTTTACATGGTTAAAAGACTGTGTATGCACACTGCAAAAAATGGAATCGGGATTAAAGCCGACATTTTCCATAATATCAATCTCACCGCAACGGGGCCAGCCGGCTTCTTTGATATCATCCCCCAGCATCCATATAGCGGGCCAAATACCCCGTCCACCGGGCAATTTGGCACTCACTTCGATGCGCCCATAGAGCCACGAGGCTTTTCCTTTTGTCACTAATCGAGCGGAAGTATAGTCGTTTTTATCGCGTTTGGTTTTTCGGGCAGTAATGGACAAAATGCCGTTTTTAATGTTCGCATTCGCCGTATCGGCTCGGGTATAATACTGTGATTCGTTGTTGCCCCAACCTTGTCCGCCCACGTCATACTGCCATTTTGTGCTATCCGGCAGACCCACTTGGTTAAATTCATCGCTCCACGCCAATTGCCAACCTTGTTTTTGGGGCAATTTGGCAAGTTGTTGAAACAGGATTTCGGGTTCATTGGTGGTGATAAAATCAGCCCCGTGAACCAGTAATTCGGTCATCATTTTGGGGTCATTGACCGTCCACGTGTTGATGACTAATCCCAGTTTTTTGGCTTCCGGTATCCAATGTTCTTTATTTTGAAACACACTGAAATGATAATCTGCGCCGGCAATTCCGTCTTTTTTGAGTTCTTGAGGGCTTTTGTCGCCATTGAGATATTGTACTTGAGCCGTTGGATCCACGCGCAATATTTCTTTCACCATATCATAGTCAAAGCAAATGTAGTCAACCCAAGCCTGTGCTTGCATATC
>JANPGW010000285.1:0-5495 GCA_031424115.1 Saprospiraceae bacterium
GCGGGCAGAGCAAGATGGAAAATTGAGAATGCCCCGAGTACTCGGGGTCAATACCCTCAAAAACTTAGGGTATAAGTTTGAGCATAATTACGGGCATGGTAATGATCATTTATCAACCATGTTCGCTTATCTGATGCTCTATGCTTTTTATCTCGACCAACTCATTCAAGTCTGCTGTCACATTTTTAAAGAAATCGAACAACTTGTTACAACTAAAATCAGAATCTGGAGTGCCTTAAGGGCGGTATTTCAAACAACTTACTGTCAGTCTATGGACTTTATCTATCAGACCGTTTGGGGACTTTTTAAACCCAAAATTGAATGAGTTTTTCCATATGCGGAATTGCTGTGATGAATGATGGATTTTTTGTAACATATTCACTATCAAATAGTTACATCATTTATCATTTATCATTTCAAAAAAAGCCTTTCAACGCATCAATCAAATATTGTGGCGTGGGGACAGTTTTTCCGGATTTCATATCCACGAAGCATAATTTGACGCTGCCACCGTTGACTAACTTTTTCTTTTCGTTATAAATTTCCATGTAAAACGTGATGGTATCGGTTGGCAAATGTCGCAAGGTGGTTTTGACAGTGACCAATTCATCATACAAAGCAGGGCGTACAAACCGCATTTGCAACGACATAACAGGCATCATCACGCCAAAAACAGCTTCCATTTCACTATAAGACAAGCCTAATGAGCGTATAGCTTCCGCTCGACCGACTTCATAATATTGAGCGTAATTACCATAATAGAGGTATCCCATTTGGTCAGTTTCGCCGTAGCGGACGCGGATTTGGGTTTCGTGTGTAAACATATATTTTAAAAGTGAAATTTTTAGAATAGTTGATTTAGACATTCATAAAGGTGAAATCAGTTTTTTTTGAAGTCTCCTGTCGTTAAAAGTTATCCAAATTCGCTGAAATATAATTCTTAAAAGGTCTTTCACTTAACTTGCCATTCATGTCTAACAGTTTGATGAATTCTGAAGTTATGTCAAAAGCCAAATCTATGGAACGCAATTCTAATTTTTGTTGAGTCAGTTGCAAATCTACTAATTCTAAAGCCGTCATTTGAGCGATCAGCTTTTCATTTTTCAACATTTTTTGGATAAGACTTTTTTCAATTTTTTCATTACATAACTTATATTGTTTCATTAGATTTTCAATTTTAAGGTATTGATTTTCAATATTTCTCATCAGTTGTTGCAGCAACCAATCAGCTTCATTTTTTGCGTCCTGTTGTTCTAATAAGGCTTTAGCCATCTTAAAATTATTATTTCCAATTAAAGGAAGAGATAAACCTATACGGATTGACATATTATTCAACGTATTAAATTTTTTCGGGCGTTCTAAATACAGAGGGTTTTGATACCCTAAGTTTATAGAATTAAATATTTGACGATTTTGAGTATTGATGTATTTTAAATTGGCAGTGCATAAATCAGTTTTTACATTTTTATAATTAAGAGAAGGATGATAAGACTGTATGATTTTTTGGTTGTTCACAATTTCCTCAATCTTTAAAATATTGATAAAACCAGCTACATTGATATCGGAAATACTATCTGATTTCATAAACTGTTTGATTTTATTCTGTTGAAATCGAATATCATTTTCCAAATCCAAAATAACCAATTGCACATTATTTTTATCATCTTCTGCATCCATCACGTATTTTATCATCACATCTAAGCCTTTTTCAATCATAAGGCTTAAAATATTATGTTTTTTAATAAGAAGACTTTCTACTTGTTGGCGTTTGGCAAGAAGTTTTTGATTAAAAGTGAGATTAATCAAACTTTGATAGCGATCGAACAAGGCTTGTTGTTCTAAAACTCTAGTTTCGGAATCATACAAATCCAATTGGGCTTGTTTCAGTAGCTTTTGTTGTTTAATTTCTCTAAAACTATTAAATCCGAATTGTAACCCATATACATCTTCGTTGCGTAAATAACCATAGATTGTATCTCCTAAAGCATTGCCATTGAACCCTATTCGTCCATCAATTTGTTTAACAATTGGAACATGGAATGTCAAACCCTGAGTAAAGGATTTGATATGAAGGTTTTGTTGCAAACGGTCATCTTTGACAGCCGTAGAAAGCACGTCTTTTATTGTCGTTTTTTGAGAATAAATATGTGATATTGAAAGGTTTATAAAAAACAATAATCCTATATATTTCTTCATTTTAATTATGACTCTTTATCTATACTGAGGGGGGGTAATTTTCAGTGTTATCATGATTTTTTCACCAATATAAAAGCGATTGGTGTCCGGCATTTGGATATAAATTTCGCGCCCCCATGCTCTTAATTCTGTGAATTTACGCAGGCGATAAGGCAACTCTACCAATTTTGGGTTGCTACCAATAATAATCCCTTTGGTGTTGGTATTTAAACGGGTAGAAGAACCTAAAAGCACTGAATCCCCCAATTGAAAAGGTATATCAGCAGATTCATGCATAAAACCGATTATTTTATTAGGTTTTTTAGGATTGATTTTAAATAAATCCTTAAAAGACTGAACTATGCTGCCTCGACTAATATTCACTTGTTCCACAAAGCCATCAATTGGAGCAAACAATATTAATTTGCCTTTTTGAACTTGAACATAGTTTAAATCTTGTTTGACTTGTGAAATTTTGGCTTGTGATATCATCTGCGCGGCTTGGATTTGGGCATCCAATTGTCGAAGTTGTTCAATCGTTTGTTTTTCAGATTGGCGTATTTCTTCTTCTAATGAGAGTATTTTTTCCCTAACAATTTTATTATCGTAAGGTAAATTATTATAGATAGTTGTTTTGACACTGCTTTTGACCGAATCTTCAATTTGTAAAATGCGAATATCAGATTTCAACTCACTCAAATGAGCGGCTTGACGCGCTGTAATAACATCCCTTTCTTTACTTAATGTTTCTGATTTGGCATTTTTTTCTACTTCCACCTGATTGATATCAGCTAGTCGATCAATAATCGTTTTATCCAATTCCGAACGGTATAAAATCGCTAATGTGTCGCCTTTTTTTACCTGATTGCCCATAACAACTTTCACGTCCTGAACCAAGACATCGTGTTCAAAATTGATGGTTTGAGGTTCAGATTCAGCTGTCCCGAAGAAAGTATGTTCGCTTTGTCCTTGCAGGTCATATACAATCCAATAACAGCTTAAAATGGCTGCCGGAATTAATAAATATAATAAGTTAATTTTCATTTTTACTGTTTCAAATATTGCTCGTCAATCGGTATTTTTAAACCTGTTCCGATGCTATTAGTCATGCTGGCTAACGAAATGATTGCCATTAATTCCTGATACTGTCCTTCGGTCATCCCTTTAGCAAATGCGGCTGCTACATGAGAATGAATGCAGTAATCGCAACTATTTGCTACCGAAACGGCAATATAAATCATTTCTTTCGTCATTCCGTCAATTTCCCCCGGCACCATCACTTCTTTCACATTGTTCCAGATGCGTTTTAATGTATCGGGATGATTGGCTAATGCTTTCCAAAAATTATTGACATCTTGTACTTTTCGAGTAGCTTTGATTTCATCAAAAATGGATTGAACTTCCGGTGTTGCATCGGCATATTGTAATAATTTGACAGTTGCCATATCTAAATATTATAGTTAAGTTTTAAAATTGTATTTATACTGAGGGGGTCATGTTGGATTCGTTTCAGAGTTTTGTAAATTGAATTTTCTGATAAAAATGCCGGCATTTTCAATTTTATCCAGCATTTCCTTTTGTTTTTTATCGTTATTAAAAACAAGGACATAATCTCTCTCTTGGATGATAAAAGTTTCCTTATTAGGGTCATTACGGATGCCTTCCAGTGTAAATTTTTTACAATAATCTCCTAATATTTTTTCAATTGTTACCATATCGTCCTTAGAATTTATCCGAATGCGTAACTCCCAAATTAAGTGATTGCCTAAGTAAAAGGGTGTAAATTTTAGCGCAAATGCGATAAAACAAAAAATGGCAGTACCAATAATGGCTGTCATAAAAACATAAGAACCACAGGCAATTCCGACACCTAACGAAGCAAACATAAAAATAATATCTCGAGGATCTCTAAACGAAGTACGAAAGTTTATAATTGTCAAAGCGCCCAAAATACCTAAACCGGAGGCCACTTTATCGCCAATAGATTGCAAAATCATGGTTGCAATCAACGAACTTAATATTAAAGCTTGAAGATAGTTAGGTGTTTTTAATGTATTTGGCGACGTAAAATAGTAAGTAAAAGCTATAAATGTAGAACAGATAAACGCCATCAAAAAGGTAAATAGTACCATTTCAAAAGTTGGGTTTTCTATTTTAGCATACAAGGATAAAAAATTTTGCATAAAATGATGTTATTGAGCACAAACGCTTTTTTCTAATCCGTAAAATTATACAATTCGAGGTTTTAATTACTCTTCGTTGTATATAAATTTACAAAATATTACTGAACCCCAAGTTTTTTACTCACATTTCAGACCTTAACAAAATTCGGAATCTGATACGATTGTAACATTTATTCATTAATGTAGCTCATGAAACATTATAAATCAATGGTTTGTAAATAAAGATAAAAAAAATTTAAAAAAAAACCTTGCAGTATTTGTTTTTCTAAATAAAAGGAAATTCCTTTGCATCATTAAATAGAAAAAGACAATGAAGAATTTCAATGCAAATAATTGGTGGTGGCAGATTCAAACTCGAAGAGGTTGATTTGACATCGTATTTGTATATGAATTTTAAAAATATTCAAAACGGCTTGTTAGGTTCGACCTTTCAAGCCGTTTTTTCGTTAAGTCATGTTTGAGTGTTTGGTTTTTAGTGTGTAGTTTTTTGTGTCAATATCTGTTAGCTCTAAATCCCATACATTACACTTTACACACTTCACACCCACACTAAAAACTTCACACTAAAAACTAACTACTAAAAACTAATTAAAATATGGAAACCATAGAAAAGATAAAAATACAAACAAAAACCAAACGCCATTTGGCTGATACTTTCACGCCCGTTAGCATTTATCTGAAAGTTAGAGACCAATACACAGAATCGGTTTTGTTGGAATCAACCGATTTTCGCAGCGTGGAAAACTGTTTTTCCTTCATCGGTATTGACCCTATAGCTCGTTTTGTGGCGCAAGGCAACACCGTTACTGAGACATTTACCGACGGGTCAAAACAAGTTTTGACGGTCAAAAACAATGAAGTTTTAGACCTTTTCAAAACCTTTGTTCAGCAATTTGAGGTGGATACCAATGAAGGCACTTTGAATGGTTTGTTCGGGCATACATCGTATGATTCTGTTCAATACTTTGATACGATGGTATTGGATAAGACGAAACGGAAAACGGATTTGCCCGATTTGCAATATGCTTTATATCGTTTTGTTGTTGCTATCAACCATTTTAAGGATGAATTGACTATTTTGGAGAATATTCCCGAAGGAGAAAACAGCCAAATGGAACGCCTTGAAACCATTTTAAA
>JANPGW010000286.1:0-15317 GCA_031424115.1 Saprospiraceae bacterium
AATTATCTACAAAATCTTACCCTCCTTTTGATATTCCAATCGAATGCCTTCCAAAAGGTCATGAGTACTCAAAGTGTTATCACCCCGCTGTAAAGCCCGTAGGCTACTGAATTGAACAATATTCATTATAGAGGCACCCGATAATTCGTAGCGAGAAGTGAGATTTTCAAGAGATAGCCCATTTTCTAAAAGACTGTTTGTCGGCAAACTTTTTTGCCATAACAATAAGCGTTCTGAGACATTGGGCATCGGAAAATGAATCATGGCTTGAAAACGGCGCGAAAAAGCGGGGTCAATATTGCTTTTAAGATTGGATGCTAAAATGACCAGTCCATCAAATTCTTCTATTTTTTGCAGCAAATACGCCACTTCTTGATTGGCATAGCGGTCATGGGCATCGCGGGTTTCGGTGCGTTTACCAAACAGAGCATCAGCTTCATCGAAGAAGAGAATCCAGTTTTTGGCATGGGCTTTATCGAAAAGTTGGGCGAGGTTTTTCTCTGTTTCACCGATGTATTTTGAAACGACAAGCGATAAATCCACGCGGAAAACATCCCGTTGGGTGAATTTCCCTAATAACGTAGCCGTCAAAGTTTTACCTGTGCCGGGAGCACCGTAAAACAAGGCACGATAGCCGGGCTTGAGATGGCGGCTCATACCCCATTCATTGAAAAGCGTATGGTGATGGTTTATCCAATTTTCAATATCCCGAATTTGAGCCCATGTCTCGGCGGGCAGTACAAGGTCGTCCCATTCAAGGGGTGTGGTAATGTATTGCGCCGGAAAATTCATACTCAACTTGGGCTTCAAAACCCGGCCTGTAGTGAAGACTTCAGCAAATTCATCTTCTAAAACGAGTCGCATACTGAGGGGGGGGTCTCCGTTGACACGAGTATCATCATAACGCAGTATTTTATGTTTGAAAAGAAAATGCTCTGCACTAAAAAGGGGCATGAGAGCTAATCGGGCGTCAATATCAATGCCTGCCAGAAGAAACATTGCCGTTTCACAGGTCGGAAGAATACCTCGATGATTGATGCCACGTATACCTCCAAGTTCGGGCAATTCATTATTCTTTGTAACGAAAGCCGATAATGCTTGATCAATAATACCCGGTTGAATATATGGAGCAAGCGCTAATGCCAATACAATTGTTTCTGCCTCAGTTGGCTGATAATGTTTGATAAAATTATTAAGAGCACTATTCTCATTTCCAAAATCAATCGGAAAACTGGGCGCATTCTCCTCAATATTCGTCGTATGTTGACGAAGCCGCCATTCCGTATAATGCCGTATGTATAGTATTAGTGTATTCATTTGGTCGGATTAACGGGTTTCGATTCTTCGCTTTTTGACGGATTTAATTCACTTCTTTTTTTATCCAGTTCTTGTTTTTTTGAAAGATGTTCTTTTTTTAAAGTATCATTTAGTTTTTCATAATGCCCCAAAGCGGCATCAATCAAACTGGTTCGAGTTCCGGCATTCATTCTACCTGTTCCTTGTTTTTCTTCAGCAAGTGCCTCCCAATAAAAGGCTAAAAATTCGCGAAGTGATTTATTCGTATCTCCTACTAAACCCGCTCGATATTGATCCACATGTTGCAGTTCATGCCCTACTTGTAATACCCGTCGGGCAAACCCTCTATTTGTTGTATTATCTAAAAAATATTGCCCTACAACAAGAGACGTTTCAGCCTTTTCACCTGATCCCAGATTAGAGGTGCCCAAGCCCGGTTCATCTTGCTTAAAAGTAATAGCTTTAATTTTTGAGGTATATCCCGAATAATAGGTTGCGATTATTTCTTTGACAATTTTGACCGCTTTTTCTTCATTTTTAAGTGTTGAGTCAGAGGCAATAGCAATGATGGTTTTAGCTTTTTCATCCAAAGGATTGTCTTTACTTTGCCGCTGAATGTGTGGTATTGTACGGCGATTCTGCTGCACAACATGTGTCAGTTCATGTGCCAATAACCGTTTACCCCCTGTAGTATGAGGTTGATATTTATTTTCGTTGAAGTAAATATCTCTTCCCATAGTAAACGCCTGTGCATTGAGTTCTTGACTAAGTGTAACAGCTTCCTCGTCATGGTGGATGCGCACATCGCTAAAATCGTTATTAAAAGCCTGAGACATTTCGGCTAAAATACTCGGAGTTAAAGGACTACACTCTTTGTGATTTTGTAGTCGGTCAGATATGGAAGGAGAGGCTTCACTCATCGCAGAAATGTCTGCTTTGCGCAATATTTGAGTCTCTTTTTCTGCTGGCTCACAGATGCTACATTTACGTTGCACCACTTGTTCCGCCATAACATCTGCTTCATGCTCAAGCGAATCGTCTTGATTACCAACGATGAGTTTTGTTTGAATGCCTCCCCCCCTCAGTATAGAGGGGTTGCGAGCACGGGTGTTGGCGTATTGGCGGAAGCGAGTGGTTTTCATGATAATGGTTATAATTTAAGACAATTGATAAAAATTACCTTTAACATCGGTCAGATAGAGTTTATCATTTTCTAAAAAAAGTCGAGCATTCAGCGGAATTTTTTCACCAATTTCAATTTTTTCACCAATTTTTCCAGTGTTTTTGTCTAAACGTAAAAAATTACCTTTACCGGCAAATGTGGTGCAATAAATAAACTCTTCATCAATAGCAATATGACCAATCATCATTCCTTTATTTTGTTGCATATTTTCTTTAACGTTATAAGATTTGATAATTAAACCGTTTTTGGGGTTCAAAACTTGTAAATAATTGGAATCAAGAAGATACAGTAAATCTTTGTTTAAGGTTAAATTTTGAGTAAACATTGTTTCAACACTTTGATACCACATCTGAACACCCGTTGTTAGGTTTATAGCAATAACTTTATATCCTTCTAAACCAATAATAAGACAGTCATCATAAATCCACGTGGATTGAACAAGCCGAGGGCGTGTTAAACCATCCCATGTTTGATATTCTTCATCAATTAAGAAGTCCCATAAAATCTCGTCTCTCAATATATCTACACATTTAATTTGTTTTGCAGCTTCGATTATAATACCTGTTTTTTGGATTATTAATGTATGCGAAACATAATCATTTAGTCTGATGGAATTGATGATGTTTTTTTCATTTAATAATATTGCTTGAAAACAATCTTCTTTTTCATTATATGCCGTTGTTAATAGCATATTTTCGACGCTGGAACTTGGTACAATTTCCAATTCATCAAATTTAAATTGATTGATAATTTTACCATCATTTTGGTTTAGGACAAATAGTGACTGATTGATATTTGTAAAAATGAAGTCTTCGCTTAGAAAGATATATCCATCGTTTTCATTGATAAAATTGACATTGAGTTGTCTTTTCCATACCTCGAAACCTTTTTCTGTATTAAAACACCTTATTGTGCCATCTATAAAAGTAGAATAAACATGCCCATTTCGTACAATTGGGTATTGCCGTGTGTTTTTCAATAAAATTTTTATGTCTTTAAAATGAGTCATTTTTAAAAATTAATGAATAATAATAAGGCTTTCAAAAGTATTCAGTATAGTACGCCTTTGAGCACGGGTCAAGTTCGCAGTATTTTCAATAGTTGCCCTAAGCCCTTGTATAATAGCTTCCCTACTACCCGCTCTACTTGAAATAACATATCGCATATTAGAAAGATTACCAAGTCTCAAGTCTGTTGCCATTTGTCGCACCATTTCACTTGCATGGCTTAAATCTCCCCAGTTTTTGAATTCGTATAAAATACTGCCTGCAACAGCATCAATGCGTCTTGCTCCACCTGCCAAAGTTCGTTCAAGTTCTGTAATATTATGTAAAATATTTGGATGTGCTGCCAAATATTCTAAAACAAAATTAGCTCCTCGTGGTAAATTCCCTCCTGCTACCATATCCGAAATAACCCTTGATAACCCAGTAACTCGACTTGTTGATAAATGCTCAAGCACTTGAGCTATTTGATGGAAATTACCGGATTCTAAACGGCTTAAAGCCCTAATAATAGCTTCTCCGTTAGGGTGACTTGCTAAAGTAACTATTATTTGTCGTAAAGCCGGATTACTATCAAGTGCTGAAACGAGACGAGACGCCCCTTCAATACCTCTAACTACTTGCTGACCACTATCAAGCCCAACTAAAATTGCTCGCCGACCGCTTTCTGTTGTGACTTCACCACCTACTCTTATACCTCTGGCAACGTCATCCCCCACATGTTCCAACTCTCCTGCCATCGGACCCTCCATAATCACCACCCAAGGATTGATATATCCTTCTAAGGCAAACCACCGTCCACGCCGTCTGATTCTAAACCGTCTAAAACGGAAACGGGTCAATAAACGACGAGCTAAATCATCCAATGAGTGCGCGCCTCTGGAAAAACCGCGTTGTAACCCTCGTATCAAAAAACGACCATTTCGAATGGCTGTACGTGTACCTTCGCGAGCTACAAGTGCCAATTCACGAGTTGCTCGGATAACACCTGTGACAGTTCTTCGAGCGGCTGTTACAGCTGCTCGTGTGGCACCTCGGAGTCCGGAACGCAATGCTCTAATCACAGCACCAATGTTAAAAATTAGCGCAAAAATCAATTCCACTGCCCCTGCTGCTAAGGCTTGTGCTAAGTTTTGAGCCGCTACTGTAATATTACCCGCCCAACCTTCACTGAGATAAGTGCCCAAAAAACCAGATATCCGTACCATGGCTGCGCCTAACATGATAGCGCCAATTATTTCCATTATAAAAGGTAAAGCAGCTGTGATAGCACCACCTGTCAGAATTTCTAGAGCAATCACACCGAGCAAAACAGCTATCAAACCTATTATTAATTCTACTTTATGACAATCAAACCATTGTTCGATACCATGCCGCATTTGCGCAAACATAAATGACCGCCGTTCGCTCGGTGTTAATGGGCCACATGTCCGCATATCTTCGGGTATTTCTTGTGGTGTTGCGGCGAGTTCATGCCCACCACTGCCCGCAGCACAAGGGTTTCCTTCGGCGGGTGTATCGGGTGAAGGACAGCCATTGCCCTCTGCTGTTTCAGGTGCAGTGCTTGTCTCAGGCGACACCTCCCCCCCCTCAGTATCGGGCGAAGTACCTCTTGCTTCAGCTATTAAGGACTCCGTAGAATGTTCAGAGTCTGAACTATGTCCGAATTCCATTTCACCGTTTTCAGGCAGTTGGAGATTTTGGATAAACTCAGGGTCAAAATCAGGCGTTGGAATGGCATCCACTTCAAAATCCGCTGCTGTAAATGTTCGACGGGTCAGTAAACTTGCATCTTCCGAAGTCATTGCACCTGTTTCGACGGCTGTTCTAACACCGGAATTTGCGGCATCTCGTTCTGTTGGTGCTGTCGTTCGTTCAAATGGTAAAGGCTGTGTCGGGTCAATACCAATTGTTTCTTCTTGTACTTTTCCCCAGAAGTGGTCTGGCATTTCAGAAGCCGCATCCACCAAATAGCCAATCCGCCGCATAGCATCCAATAAAAATAAAGCTAAGGCTTCTAAAACATCTAAAATAGCGTTGGCAATGGCTTGATAAGCAGCCAAAATGGTATCCAACACCGCTCCAATAGCATCTAAAACAGCATTAGCGAATTCTTTCAGCGCATCCGCTAACTCATTAACAACTTCTACAGCCGCTTCAACAGCACTGTCTATGAGTGCATTTATCCGTTCTGCGATTTCAGGAAACGCCGCCAATGCAATATTGACTAAGGCTTTTAATGCTTCGCCAAAAGCGCGAATCAAACCCACAATAGCATCCCGTGCTAAATCAATTAAGGCATTCACCGCGCCCTTTGCCAAATCAATAACTCCTCGCACAAAGGCACGTAATCCATCAAATAAAGTATTTAAAGCATCCCGCAGCACGTCAAAAAAGTCTGAAATAGCATCCGCTGCACGTTCCCACCAGCTTCGGTCTTCTGATGCACGCTCCGCTTCCCGACGTTCCCGTTCTGCCTCGCCTTCTACACGTTGTTGTTCAGTTTGGGCTTCCGTTTCAGCTTGAGTCAAACGAGTATCTACAGCAGTGTCTGTTTCAGTGATTTGAGTATTAATTTGCTCATCCGTTTCTCGTCGACTATCTTCTGCGCCTTCGGTATATTGTTGCCGAATCTGCTCATTCTCCTGCCGCCAAGTGTCGCGGTGTTGTTCTACTTCACCGCGAGCTCGTTGTTGTCCAGCTTGCTGCTGCGTTCGTGTGGCTTGATTTTCCTGTTCGATACGCTCTAAACCTGCTTGCCGTTCTTGTTCAGAATCCGCTTCCATACGCGTTCTTTCGGTATCATGCCGGGTTGTTTGCTCGTCTATCTGTTGTTGCAAATGCTCTCGTGCGGCATTATCAAAAGATGCATAACCGCTTGCCGGTAAGGATGGCAAAGCACCCAATTCCGTTATTACAGGTGTTGGCGGGGCAGATAATTCAGTTTGTGCTCGCAATTGTGCTATTTCTCGGCGAGGGAAAATATTGTTCTCTCCAAAATCTTCTTGAACAGCGGCATCTGCTGTCATGCCTTCGGTAGTTATCTGCTCTGCATATTGCGCTTCATTCTCATTATTTTGTGCAGGGTCTGCTGCGCCCGAGAGATCTACTTGGGGGCGTTCGCCTGCAGAGGTATCAATAGTTTCATCGGAAGTGGGTAAATCACTTATAGCATTTCTGACATTTAACCCAAAATTCACATCATCCGCACTTGCAGGGCGAGGTGTTGGAATAGTCGCAAATGGTAAAGCAGGAAATGATAAGGGGGTCATATCCATTGCGTCCAATATATTACCGCTTTCGCTTTCAATGACAGGCTCTTCTATGGGTACTAAATCCAGAATGGCCTCCCCTCCTATCGTTGTATCTCCTACCGTAGTGGGCAAGCCTGTTGGTTGTTCTATTTGAGGCAAATTTGCTTGTAAATCTGTGTGTTCTGTGTGTTGTATATCGCTCAAGACAGAACCGGCTTGATTCATACTCTGTATAAAGCCGGTTGCACCTACGCTGCCCAATGCATCAATTAATTCACCTGTGTTTTCAGCCTCTAAAGCGGGTGCTTCCGGGGGCGTTCCTCCTTCAACGATACCTCCTCCATTACTCAAAGGTATTGCGGTACTGGGTTCATTCCTTCCTCCAACCGTTGCTGTTGGGGTAGCTGTTGTTCTTGAACTTTCTGACGGTACTCTGTTATTTAGGTTATTCTCCTCTGTTGGCTTTATTACCCCCCTCAGTATATCACCATTTGCCGATGCTCTGTCTTCACTCTGTGTTTTAGTTGCCTGACTTTGTTGTGCTTTATTTTTTGTTTCAGATTTGGGTTTTACGGGAGCTGCCCCCTGCTGAACAGTATGAGTGAGTTCATGCGCCAAAAGGCGTTGCCCTGCGGATGTCTCGGGCTGAAATCGGCCTTCATTAAAGTAAATATCATTACCCGTTGCAAATGCTTCAGCACCTAATGCCCTGTTCATTTGAGTCGCTGTATGGTCTGTATGAATACGAGTATGACGGAAGTCCGCACCCATTTGAGCTTCCACCGGAGTTCGGACAGTTTCAGGTATCGGTTGCCCATTGCCCCGCGTTGTCGATAAGTGTTCGGCGACAAAACTTTGAGCAGCAGGCTTTATTTGGGCTTCACTTCGACGGGTTTGGATGGACACGTTTCTATCATCCTTTTCTTCTTCCTCAACTGGAACTTCTTCAGTTTGTCTTTGTATTTTTTCCTCTTCAGCACAAGTTGAACATTTTCTTTGGATTGTTGACGTATTACCATTTACCACTTGTTCTGCTACAGTATCGGCTTCGCGTTCATAAGGGTCATCTATTGTGTTAATAGACAATTTGGGTTGTAAAAAAGCAGGACTAAGAAAGTCTTTTTTGGACTCTTTGAAAAAAGAGGGCTGTACAAGAGTTGTCGGTTGCAATGTAGCAGCCGTTGGGGTTGTATCAATAATATGTTGCTGAGCCGCTTTCAATTTTTCATGTAAAAATTAGTTCCAAAAATAAATATTAATCGTTATTTCACGCCCAATTGACTTGCAAAATCTCCTTCATCCAATCCAATTTAACCAGACTCACCCCCCAGCCATAAGGCAATTGAGAGAGTAAAATATCTTGCGCTTTTTGCTCAACGGTCAAAGTCCAGCCACCAAAAGGATTGCGTTCTAATTTGCCTTCTCGTTGCAAAAAAGCTTCCCGCAAACCATCGGGCGACGTGTTTTTTAAGACTTGCCAATGCTCAATAGCCGCTTGTAATAAAGATTCACCTTCGGCTTTTTCTTTTTTCGTTAAAAAATCCCTCCCCCTCAGTATAGGAGCGTTTTCTGGGACATTGCACAAAATTTTAGGTAAAAACAAATCAAACTCTGCGGCTTGAGTTTCGCCTGTTGCTAAAAAATGCAGCATCTGTAAGGCTTTATGCTGAGTTTTACTGTTTTTAAAACCGTCTTTTATCAACCAACCACAAGCATCAAAACAGGTTTGCAGAAAAGGGTTTAATAAAACTATTCCTGCATTTTGTATAAAGATAGACTCCTTTTCTATTTTCCTTGACGATTGCTGTTCATTTTTTTTACCCTCAAAACGGTCAAAATACTGAGGGGGAGCTTCTGCACTTATAAAATTCAAAACCTCCTTTCTTTGTAAAGTTTTACTGGTTTTTGAAATCATGATAGTCTTAACAAAATCTTCAAACCGCTTTAGCCACGCTGTATCTTTCTCCATTATTCTAAAAAATAAATCATCAATGAGTATTTCAAAAATAAGCGCTTCTTCTGGTAAAAATAAAAGTTTCAGCTTTTTTAGTGTCAAAATACTGAGGAGGGTATCTTGATGAATTTTACTAAAAATTAAAACGATTGCTTTTTCCGATATTTGAGAAAATAAACGTTGCTGAGCTGTTTTATTGTTTTTCAACAGGGTTGTTAAAGCTTGGATTTGTTTTTCCGTTAAAGCCTCTACGATTGCATTTACCCAGTCTTCAAAATGGGTGTAGTATCCTAATTTATGAGGTGTAAAAGAGGTGAAAACACCTTGTTTTAAAAACTCTAAAAAAGCCTCAAAATCAAATTGTTGAGTGGATTTTGTAACCGTTTTTCCTTGTAAAACAGCGTCCGGAATCGCATCATACAGTTTTTGCCGCAGAGCATTTGTCAATTTTGGAATCAAATCTCTTTCTAAATCTTCTATATTCAATGACTCTATATTCAATTCGATTTTATCCAATTCTAACCACTCCCCTGCCCTACCAAATTCATTCAACATATCACCCAAAGCTTTCAAATAGCGAGGACTTTGCATCAAATCTCCGACTCGTTGCTGTACTTCAGTAGCTTGCAACGAATTCCCAACAACATGTGTTCGGACGTTTTGGCGATATATAATATGGTTCTGTGTCATTTTTTAGGGGGTCGGCATTTCAAAACCCTTTGAAATTTTATTACAAATATCAATACTACCTTGCTTGAATAAGAGCGTTAATTGCCCCCCTCGAATATCCAAAGGTAAGCCGATGAAATAGCGTGTATTTGTGCCTTCGGGTGCCTCTTGAAATACTTTGACTTCTAACTGCATTCCGCTTCCTTCAAAAAACCATTGATATGTCAATCCGGTAGGTGGCGTAGGCAACACTACCTCTACTATTGACCTCCTATTGGGTCTGTCTCTTCGCGGTTTCTCGATAGCGAAATCATTGGGAACAATGAATGTCTCCGCCGTCACTTCTTGGGTATTAAGGCTATACTTGATAGTATGTTTCCCTATTTTATCCGGCATAAATGTCCCTTTTACTCTATCAATAGTTAATGTTGAAGAGGTAAAAGACCCGCCAACAGGATCTGAATTTACTGCAACAGTTTGTTGAGAACTCAAACAAATGATAGGGTCAACTTTAATGCTGATGGGTTGCTGCGGTTTAAAGGTTACGACCTGTTTAACGGGTACACTGCTACAAACACCATTGTTTACCGTAAAAGTGACTGTAAATTGAGCACCCTTGAGTGGGTCAAAGGTGTAAGGATGCCGAATATTCCCATCAACCGTAGCCGAAATCTTAATCGTTTCAGAAGTGCCATCGCCAAAATCCCATGTGACTTCCGTCATATTTTTTGTCAGATTGATGAATAAAGCACCGGTAAAATTCGGGTCAAATCTGAATGCGGCGATAGGAATCGGTAAAACCTCAATCGTAGCTGTGGCTGTTTTACCGTTGAGCGTATATGTCAGCGTGTGAGTCCCAACTACTGAGGGAATATATTTATTACCTGAAATAACGAGACCTTGTTCATCCGTAATAATGCCACCGACCGGCGACACCTCAATATTGACCGGCTTAGTCCCCACGCAAATTTTTGTTTGGGAAAGGCTGATTGTAGGCGGTGGCTCTGGCAACTGAATATTAATGCTGTTGCCTTGCCCACAACACAAATAGGGTAGATAAAAATCAGCAACAACTGTATACAGTGGTGTTTTGGACTTTAACGTGCTACTGGTATAAACTAAAATAAACGTACCACTGCGCGGCACCCCTGCGGCGTGTTCCATCCCCGGATGTTTGAGAAGATAATTGCCAAAAGTCAAATCCTCTTCAATTTGTTTGACACGGGCATCATACGCTTTTTTGATTTTATCAAGCGTATCCAACTTTTCAAAAATGCAATCAACGGTATGCTTAGGTTGACGAGGTCTCAAAGCTGTTTTTAGACCCACCATTACCTTTGAGAATTCGGGATATGATAAGCGTAAAGTAGCTAAAGATTCATCAACATTTGACCCCGTTAGTATTTGCACACCTGACGCAATAGCCTTTTCGATGTATCGGTTGGCTTTGGCAATATAGGCTTTTATTTTAGGATCTTTATTGAAAACAACCTTACTGACGCGACCCATATCAGCCGGTGAAGCTTTAATTTTATCGGGCATGTCCGTTGCCACACCTGTCTTCAAAGGCGTCAACGTGGCGGTCAGACAATTAACCTCATCCATAACATCATCAAATTCCCGTTCCAAATCTATAAAACGGTACATGCCATCGGTTGTAAAAATTCGTTGTTGGGCATCGGCGCGAAGGGCAATCAGGTCGAAAGCCAGATTATGCTGCATTCGCAAGTTTTGAATCGTCGTTAAAACCTCTAAAAGGTTTTCATTTAAAAAACCTTCAATCCGATAAAAAGACAGTTTTTCAATATCAAAAATAAAAGGGTTTAAAACGTTTGCCGTAGGAGAGGTCGGCAAATGAAACGACAGAATATCTCCTGTGCGGCACTGCTTCATTTTATCATAACTCCAAAACAGCTTTGTGTCGGGTTTGTAATAGAATGGCATAGCGCGATTGCCTAAAGCGACTTCACGAGTACGCGATGGCGTTATTTTAGTGAATAATGGCGCCTCAAATCGCCGCCTTAAATCCGGTATTTCAAAGCCTTCAATCAATCGTCCGATACGGTCAAAAAGCCATAAAGCCTTTTGTTTGGCATCCGATCCAATAGTGGGTGATTGGATAAAACGATGCCGATACGGGCCTACCGGACAGGCAGGCTGAGTGGGGGGACTGGTGCTAAATTCGCCAAGAAGTAGATGCTGAGGAAACGCGGTCTCAGGTGGCGCACAAGCCACCAACCAGTCACACGTGGCATCTCTAAATTCGTTATAAGCATCAAAGAGGTCTTTTAACCAATCATATACATATTGAATATTGGCGTTAGAGCTATGCAGCGTGATTTTATCAGTCAAAATTTTTTGCCATTGCGGAATCGGTGAAGTAGGGTAATATTCAGTTAATACATTTTTCACTAAATTGTAAGAAGTCGAAAAGGTACTTGATAAAGTACTGCCCATATTCCGAACAAATACTTTAAAACGGTTGAAGGAAATATTGTAAGGCAATGAATCAAGATGTACCCGACGACTGGGTGGGTTTGGCAAACGCGAACAGGACATCATCGCTTCTCGGTGCGTTGCTTCAATCAAAACTGCGGCTTCTGTTCGTTTGACCAGCAGCACATGTAAACGATTATTAAAAAGGTCGCCTTTGTTATCACATGATACGCCTGTACATTCATCCGCCGCTTTGACTTGACTTTCGAGATATAGCATAACTACCATTTGGTTGAGGTCTGGCAATGCTGTAAGCAGTGTAGGTGTTTCGATTGTCGTAAATTCAGCCGGAAAAAGTTCCAACGGTTTAAAATTGCTGATAGCACCAAAAGGAGCATAAGCGGCATGTTCTGACAAATTAAAAGGCAAAAAGGCGTTGTATGTTTTTTCTGTTTCAAAACATATCAAGTCTCCTTCGGACGTAACGCCACAGCCTCGACTAACCGTGATGGTGGATTTGTCTGGATTCAATTTTACCGCCAACCCACACACTATGCCAATGCCGATAAGTCGTGTACGCGTCCGCCTTTCCTCTCCGAGCAGGAAGCCAAAAATGGTATTGAGTTGTTCATGCGTCAGCACCATATCGGGCTTAAAAAGGGTCAACCCATAGTCATTATAGTTAAACGGTGGCAGCGTGGGCAAATACGGATTTGGCATGGCAGCATATTTTTATAGGTTATTGCTTTATGTTTTTAAACTCCCCAGAGTGCTTTGACCTAATACAATCGGGCTGTTTTCATCGGCAGTTTCACAATCGTGCAGCACACCCGATGGGTAGATGGTATAAAGTTTATCTAAAATATCTATTAAATCATTCAAGGCTTTGGCATAGGTAATGGAGTTTTTAACAGCACATGTTTGGTTTTTTTCAGCCAACCAAACCTTGTAAAAACCCTCAAAATCTTTTAATTGGTCACGCCCTACCCAACAAATACGGGCTAAAACGTGAGCAGGCAGTTCTTGTCGAATAATGCGTTCGAGATAACGCCGGTAGTTGATGTCTCTAAAACGGGCTGTATATCCGGGCAATATGACGCTGACCCGATAGCTGTACGGGTCGAGCGGTTTGCAATGCGCACAATCGGGTTCGGTACAAATCGGCAACCATTTTTCTGTCAGATTGCCTATATCCGGTCTGAGCAAAATGTGTTCGACAATAAAAATGCTTTCGCCATCATAAATAAGGTGTTCGAGTAAAGCATCGGCAGCGATTTGAGCCTCTTTCTCAGAATTGAACTTCGGGCTTCGGGCTAATTCAACGCTTGTTTTTTCATCGTTTAAAATAAAAACCCATTTTGTACCGACCTTCTTAATCTCGAATTGTTCTCGAAGAGGCACCGGCAACATTAAATCTTTAGTGGCCGCCAATAAAGCCCCATTTTCATTAGAAAATGTTTTTTTTGATTCAATCAAAACCGTTCCGTCGGGTAATTGAACTTCATATTGAAATTTGTCAGGACTACCCCCGCCACCAATATTGCGGGCATGTATCAATTGAATAGCCGAAGCAGCATTGGCTTGATGATTTCTGTCGCCTGTTAGTCGGGCAAGACGACGGGTTACGCCTGCTACATTGTCTGTTTCCCAAGCCGGTTCACAATAATTGTAAGCACGAGCGCGACAAACCTGGTGAAAATACTCACGGCAACGTTTTTGCCAAGCCTCTTCTGTTTCTCCCGCCGTGCGGGGAGGGCATTCATAAAAATCTTTTAAAAAAGCTACTTTATCCTGCAAAATCTCTTCGCCTGACCGTTCGCCAAAAAGGGAAAACATGAGTAATGCGTAATCACTGAAATTCTCCGCAAAACGAGCTAATAGATGGTCGAGAAAACGGTTTTTACGAATAGGATTGGCTTCAAAACCTTCTTGTTGCTGTAAAATGTCGTTTAAATGATTTTGTAAACTACTCCCTACTGAGGGGGGGTATAATTCTTCCATATCGGCAACATCCATTAGAGGTTGACCAAAATAGGTTGCCGCATCCGTTTGGGCAGCAAAAAGGGTTTTTAGATTTTTTAATTGAGCCAAGTAATTGGTCAATATTTGGTCAAAAAACAGCAAATAGCCTTTAAATTGCTTCGCTTTCGACTTGCGTTCTACTGTCACTGATTCCGGCAAACCGTATCGCCCAATACCATAATTTTGAGGGAACTCATTAATAATGGGCGTATAATCACCCAAATCAAAGACTTGTCCTTCGGGAACAGGGACAGAATCTATGCTTTTCTTATTATTCTCATACGCTTCTTTTTGGAGGGCTTTTACCCTTTCTAAGGCTTTAGTTTTATCCGACAAACTGCCAACAGGGATGATGTCTTTATAAAAAGCCAAAGCGGCTTTTTCCATACACAATTGCGGTTGATGCCCTTTTTCGATATGCAAACACCATTTTTTCCCTTCGGCGTCAGTAGTTTTCCAATCGCCACAAGATAATTTTGTTTTGTCTTCAATCAAGGTATTCAAACGCACTTTTTTGACCGCTAAAACGTCTTTTATACCCATTATCAGGTTGATAATATCGGACGTATAAAGCACTTCCCGAAGTTGTGCCGCTTCGAGTTCTTCATCCAAAATAAAACCATGCTCTAAAAGAGGTCCTTCAAATATTTGGTCAAGAGTTAAAGCTATGCCTCCTGCATTAGTTTTAGTCTTCATTTCTGCCAAAGAATAGCGTTTGATAGGCGGGTCTAAATAGTTCTGAACGTCAAATAAAATCTGCGCATATACTTCTGAAACAACCGCATCGGCAGCGATTTCAACATCAGCACAAATCATAATTTTTTGAACAGGTACTTGTTTTATCGCTTCAATATCTTCGCATAACGTGCGGTTATCAAGGTATTTATCTTTTACAGCTTTCAAAATTTTGTCTTTTACCCCCCCCTCAGTATCGCCCGCTTTGATTTGCTTCTCAACATAAAAACCATCAAAATCTATCGTAATATCATACAAACCATTCAATTCAAAAGGTTTTTCCATCCATTTTTCGTTGGGCAAAACGGTTTTTTTATGATTCAAGGTACTTTTTGTGCAATTAACAAATACCTCTTTTTTAGCTTTTGATAACCACGCATTCCGCACACCGTCCATATCAATGAACACTTTTCGATAGTCCAATTCTGTCACCGGGCAGATAGGCAATACCAAATCAGCGGTAGCAAAACTTTCACGCATCTTGGCAGCGTCACCCCATGACGAAGCCAATAAGTCTTGCATCGGCAATTGCGTCCGAAGGCTTAGGTCGGTAATAGCATAGCAGAGCATTTCCAAAGTCGTGATACCCGGGTCGTGCTTATTGTAATCTGTCCACAAATCGGGGGCAAATTGCTCTATATAGCCAATACCCAACTCTCGGAGTTGGGTATAATCCGATGCCGTTGATAGTGGCGGTTTGTTCGATATGGTGATGTTTCCTGCCATTGTTTATTGTATATCAAAATACCTTTTTAGGTCTATTC
>JANPGW010000287.1:0-34412 GCA_031424115.1 Saprospiraceae bacterium
AACGAGTGCTTACAAGACTGGTGGCAGGTGTACAATTTCCATAGACCGCACTCTTCAGTAGGCTATTTAACTCCAGATGAATTTGAACAACTCAATAAAAAACTATACTTTTATCCGGTTGCGGCGTAAGGGAAGAGGACATACTGAGGGGGTTCGGGAATAATTCATTTACTTTAAATTGCGTATCTGTCACACTCCCAAAACCTCTTTTACACTCGTTAAAGCTCCACTTGCGCCATAATCGCGGGTATGGTCACGATAAATAGCGTGATAATGGATACCCGAAAAAACAACACCGTTTTGGCAAACGAGTTCAATCCATACACTTGGCCCATCAATGCGCGCATAATCGGCATTTGTGGCAAGTGTAGCGTTGCCTGAATAAGAGATATAAGTATTATCAATTTCAGAAGTATAGACTGCCAATAGAGCAGCACCCGAAGCATCATCAGCGTCTTGTAACCAAGGTTTCATCGCATTGATAACCAATGTTTTTTGTGCAGCAGTCAAATTACTGCATTTGAGGCCCAATTTAGTTGCGGGAAACTGCCCATCTTTGCCGGGGCCTAATGCAACATCACTAAACGAGGTCGAGAGTTTTGCAGAAGCCAATTCGGTTGTTGATAAACTGCTCAACATAGCCAACATACCCGCATGTTCCGATTTTAAAGGTGCATAAGTCGTGCCCGAACTCGTAAATGATAAAGGTTCAACACCTTGATGTGAGGGAGTAGTACCTATAACTTTACCCGCGTTGAAAGAAATGTTTTGAGCGTAGTGATGCCCCCCGAATTGCAATAACCATTTGCCAGTTGTACTCGGTGTGCCCAAAAAAGCAATAATATAATTGCTAGCTGAGTACCCGCTTCCGCCTCCATTTGAGCCTAAATAAGCATCAGCTAAACGGATTTGAGTAAATTCAGAATAACCATCGTCAGTGGTTGTACCGGCAGCCGCTGCAATCACTGCATTAGCAGCCGCTAATTGGGTTGACGTCAAGGAACTCATGAGTAATCCATTGCGACAAGAGAGACCACAAGGTAAATTTGACCACCTTGCTTGAGCTGTTGTTGTCCAAGCAATTTCAAGCGAAGCAATTTGAGTCGTTGTTAAAAGAGCTTTGAAATCATTTGCTAAACAAACTACTTTTTCAACATTAGAAACAGGATTTGTGCAACTTGCAGGTGGCACCACATCATAATTTTGAGGTTCAATTTTTCGAACCTCAAATGCCATAATGACTAAGGAACTGAAGCCCAATATAATAAGGCCGATTTTTGTAAAAGGTATTTTCATTTTAGGAAAAATTAGATGGTAATAAAAGAATTTTTTAAAAGATTTGAATGACTGTTTTTGACGATATTCTTTAATAATAAACATAGCTGATAAAAGCATGACATAGAGAAAAGTGGCTGTCATAATAGCGTTGATATTTTTTATTTAAATTTTAATGGAATACACGAAGGTTGGCTTTTTCGTTGTCTGTAAATGGTGATTAGTGGTGAACAGCCGAAATGTTGTGGTCAAAAACAAAGGTCGAAAGCATATTTAATGCTTTCGACCTTTGTTTATACTGAGGGGGTATCTATTTTTGTAAGATTGTAGAAATCCTTTCTTCGTATGTGCGCCCAATTGGAATCTCTTGTTTGGCTATTAAAATGGTTTTATTTCTGATGCTTTCAATGGCTGCGACTGCAACAATATATGATTTATGGACTCGTAAAAATGCGTCTTTGGGTAATTTTTCTGATGCCTCTTTCAAGGTCATTCTGACTAAAATGGGCTTTTTGTCGTGCAGATGAAATAGCAAATAGTTGTCCATGCTTTTAATAGAATACTCAATCCGAACAAGGCTGTAATTAACGGTAACGGTTAAAGCGATTTCGGTTGGTTTTACTTTTATGGTTTCTTCTTTTTCGTATTCATTATTTGGAATTGCTTCTGTAGCTTGTTGTTCTTCAACTCGTTGCATATATTGGCGAGTTCTCATAGCTATACTTGTAAATGTGGTAATAAAAAAAAGCAAATACATATGAGCCAGTTCCACCAAAAGCGTTTGAAGATATGGAGGCGGATGCCCTTCTTTGAATTTTGGTGGCTCAAAATTCGGTTTTACAAAGTCTGGTGACTCAAATTCCGGTGCTTTGAGGATAATATCCGGCAAAACCAATAAACTCACCAAGCAAAGAAGTACAATGGAAAAAAAGAAGGCATACCGTCTTTTGATATAAAAGTGGGGTACTAAAAACCAATGATTAATCACACCAAATACAATCACAAAACAGAGCCGAAAAAGTGTATGCCATTTATGTGGGTGGTCTTTTCCAACAAAATGAGCATATATACCACACATGCCAAAGGCTGAAAGCAAGTATAATATGCTCGAAATTGCTATTAAATTAAGGTAAAATACAACAGTCTATGGTGATTTAGGTTCATATTCAAATTATACTGAGGGGGTAACTCACTCCTCATACGGATGCAATTTCAACAATTCCTTTGGAGAATAAAAGCCTTTTTGCTTTTTTGTCTCCTCTCGCACGGCTTTGACTTTTTCAGCTGTAATAATAACGGATGAAGTATTGCCAAAAGAGTTTCTAACATAATTCAAGACTGAAGCGACTTCTTCATCACTTAATAGCGAATTGTACGGCGTCATAGGAACGTTGCCCGGATATTGTTTGCCATTTACTTCAATAGGCCCATATAAGCCATGCAATACCAGTTTGACAAGTCTATCAGTGCTGCCTGATACCCATTTACTCTTAGCGAGTGGTGGAAAACCCGAAGCTTCCAATCCCATGCCGTCGGGTTGATGACAGGTGCCACAATAACCTTCTTTATTGTAAATTTCCAAACCCTTTTTATAAATATCGCTTTTTTTATCCAGTGGTTTATTGGTCAAATTAGGATTTTTAACTTCTGCGGAAGGTTGTTTTACATAGTTGAAAATAAGGCGCAAAGCATCGTCCATAGGCTTTTTTTCCATATTGGCTAATACTTTTTCATTGATAGACTTGGGCAACCATGTACTTGCCACCAATGCTTCCATGCGCACCCGACCGCTGTTATCATTCGCTGTTTGAGCGATAATATCCAATCCATTTTTAATTTTATCGGTATTAAAACGGAGGACCTCGACGGCAGCAGCCCGCACTCTTTCATCTTTAGATTTGAGCAGGGATTTCAATAATTTTTCATCAATTTTATTAATACCCCAACTGACCCAAAGCCCTTCTAATTGGTAGCGCTCGTAATTAACATCCTTTTTATCAAGGTTTTTTAACCAATTTTGGAGTTTATAAAAAACTTCATTTTTATCATGACCTCTCAATTCTCGTCTAGTACGGTAGCGACTACGGTATTCGGGCAATTTTAAATTATCCAATAAAGTTTCAATGTTCGCGCCATCAATTTTGGCAAGTGTTACCAAAGAGCGAGAAGGATAAGTGATGCGATAAATTCTACCATGCACGTGGTCACGCAGCGGGTCACGAGCATTGTGCTGCATGTGACCAATTAATACATTGTGCCAATCAGCGAGATAAAGCGAGCCGTCAGGCGCGATTTCCATATCAACGGGACGGAAATTCGGGTCGCTGCTGCGCACCAAATCCATGCGGTGTTTGGAGGTATAACCCGTGCTAATGTCCATGATTTGGTGCATTTTTGTTCCTAAAAAACCGATGGTATTATTGAGTATGAAATCGCCTTGTATTTCATCGGGGAAGTGGCGGCTGTATATAAATTCCAAGCCCGAAGTCGGGCGCACACGGTGTTTTTCTTCAATAATGGATTTGCCCGTAGGTGATGAAAAGCCATAAATGGGCTTCACTGTACCAGGTGTCATCCAAAACATATCGGGACTGGAGGTGGAAAGGAAAAACGGTTGTCCCCATTGGTCAAACGCAATGCCCCACGGATTGGGAATGGGCAATTGGGCAATTTTATCCAATTTCTTTTGAGCGGGATTGTACCGCATGAAACCACCGTTTGTCCCCCTCACCGTGCCATATGGCGTTTCAACGCTCGTGTGTAGAAAAACACCTTCGCCCATGTAAATTGCCCCCGATGGGTCGGCGCAAAAAGCACTGATAACGTGGTGCGTATCGTGGTCGTCAAACCCACTTAAAATGATTTCAACTTTATCGGCTTTATCATCACCATCAGTATCGGTGTAGAGTTTCAAATTAGTGCCTTGCAACACATAAACGCCTTCGGGAGCAATTTCAAAACCCGCCGGAATGTGCAAATGGTCGGCAAAAACGGTTAATTTATCGGCTTTAAAATTATTGTCCGTATCTTCTAAAATGATGATTTTATCATTGGGTTTGGCATCACCTGGGCGGTAGTGTGGGTAAGTGGGCATACAAGCGACCCATAATCTGCCCTTGTTATCAAAAGCAATTTGCGAAGGGTTGGCTAAATCAGTGAACTCTTTTTCAGAAGCAAAAAGGTCAATTTTAAACCCCGGAGCCATCGTGAATCTTTTCAACGCATCTTCACCATATAGATAAGGCGAGTTTTGCCCAATGGCTTGGGCATTACTTTCAACGGGTTTTAAAACAAGTGTTTTGGCATCGGCAGCCGCTACGTCATAAGGTTGATTGACGGCCGCTTCGCCGTCGAAACGGTTATTATTGGCAGCAAACCACACGGCACTGTCTCGAATAACTGTCATTTGGCGGATTTTAGTCACCTCATCAGGATAATTATCTGGACCGAAAGGCTTAAATCTTCTACCATAAACGTGGACACCGTTGGGGATTTTATAATCATTGTGCCAAAACCAATCTTTCTCTATAACAGCATCTTTGATAGCCTTCCTTTTGTTTTCATCTTGAATAGATTTGTTTTCAAAAAGTTGTTCAATCACTAAAGTCGCAAATTTTTGATACCCTGTCTCATTGAGTTGGCAGCCATCAATGGTGAATTGTTCCCCCGTTTCAAACCATTTTTTACTCGGATTGAACGCATCCAAAAACAGCACATCGTATTTGGTGGCAACGTCTTTGATAGCTTTTGTATACAACTCAAGATTTTTATTTTCATTAATACCATTCGGTAAATCATATTTATCCGACAAATTTTGAAAAGCGATGGGTGAAATCAAAGCTAACTGAGGGGGGGTAACACTATTGTATTTTTGCGCCAAAGTATGCTCCACAAAAGCACTTAATTCAGCTTTGAAGTTATCTAAACCCGCCACTCCGGCAAAGGATTCGCTGTAGCCAAAAAATGCCAAAAGGACATCGGTTTTTAGATTTGTCAACCATACATCGGGCTTAGGAAAATCGCCTTCGCTATCAGAATGGTGAGCGTATTCCGTTTGAAATTTTTCAGCCCCGGGAAAAGCCCACGGGTCATTTCTTGCCGAATGCGGTCTAAACCCCGGGGTATCGCCACCATCGCACATATTGCGGATAGTCAGTTGATGTTCCGGAAAACGCAGGTGCAATTCAGTGTCAAAAACACCATAATTCAACATGCGAGAGCCCAAATTGCCACCTATCATGGAAATGTGCGCCCCTTTAACGAGTTGGATTTTCTTTGAAGTATTAGGCAAAAATGCCATAATTATGAGCAACAGGATAGTCGCTAAGACTCCATTTCTTTTTGTCATAGTCTCATTTTTTATGCTACAATAATAAGCGTAATTTTGACAATTAAAAAGAAATGAGCCAAGGAATTTAGTATTAACTCATCAGGTACATTCCCCTTTGCAGGTACAAATTGCTCCCTCCACTACTACTGAGGGGGTGTTTATGCAGCTTCTTACCCTGTTTTATTCAATGCTTCGACAAACAGTGTTGTTTCCTAAGCACCTAAAATGACGTATTCTTCGCCTCAAACACCCAAGTTAGAAATAGTGAGCACTCAGAGTATTAAAGAAGAATTACACAGTACACAAAATTATTGCAATCATTTTATCGAAAAAAATTGAATATTATTTCAATATAAAAATAATATTCAATTTTTTATTTCGATATTTGAAAAGATAAAACCAAATACTCTTGAAGATATTGCTAAAATCAATAAATAAGATAGCTTTGTACGTTTTTGACAAAATAAGAAACCAATTTTTTAAAATCAGACTAATTTATGGACAAGATGACAGAGATTGCTGCTCAGCAACTCGAACTCACGCATGCAGTAGATACTGTTTGGGTAGCTATCTGCGCCGCGCTCATTTTTCAAATGGAAGGTGGCTTCGCTTTATTAGAAGCAGGATTCATTCGCTCAAAAAATGCCATTAGTATTATTGCCAAAGTCATGATCGATATCATGTTTGGTGGTATCGCTTTTTATGCTATCGGATTTGGCATAGCTTATGGCAAATCAAATGGCTGGTGGGCATTTGGGATGGGCATCACAGAAGCAGATTTAGGTCTGGGACTCACCATTTCAAACAAGCTCTTTTGGTTCATTCAAATGGGCTTTGCCGTGGCAGCCATTTCAATCGTATCAGGTGGTGTAGCGGAACGGATGAAAATGTGGTCGTATGCCATTTATGTTTTCATTTTCTGCGCTGTTATGTACCCATTTGCCGCTAATTGGGTGTGGAATCCCAATGGTTGGTTAGCTACCATGGGATTCAATGACTTTGCCGGTTCTGCAGCTGTTCATGCGATGGGTGGTTTCTCAGCTTTGGCTGGGGCTATTGTTTTAGGCGCACGCATCGGAAAATACAATGCTGATGGTTCCATTAATGCCATACCGGGACATAACTTGACCTTAGCCTCAGTAGGTGCTTTCATCCTTTGGTTCGGTTGGTTTGGCTTCAATCCCGGCTCAACATTAGGTGCCGTTGGCAAATGGGATTTAATCGGTTCGGTGGCCACTAATACTTTTTTGGCCTCCGCAATGGGTGGTATTTCGACGATGGTTTATACCATGCTCAAATACAAAAAAGTGGATATCACGATGGTCATCAATGGAGTTTTGGCGGGTTTGGTGGCTATCACCGCCGGTTGTAACGTGGTGAGTGCCAATTCTGCCATCATTATTGGCTTAGTAGCGGGCATTTTAGTGGATGTCGCCGTGTTATTTATTGATAGACTAAAAATTGATGACCCGGTAGGGGCTATTGCTGTTCACGGGGTGAATGGTTTTTTTGGGACTTTAGCCGTGGGTCTTTTTTCAATCAAAGGCGGTTTGTTCACTACAGGTAGTTTCAACTTATTAGGCGTTCAAGCTTTGGGGGTTACGGTTATTAGTATATTCTCATTTGTGTTAACTTATGTTATATTTACAATTATGAAAAAAACCATCGGTATCAGAATTTCTCCACCAGAAGAATCAGCGGGGATAGATGCCGTAGAATATGGTGTGGAAGCATATTCTACATTTGATTAAACAACTCAAGCTGTTAGTTACTCAGTAGTCAGTTGTCAGAAAATATGTATATGGGAATATCCCTCACTATAAATGCTATCGAATGTTCAAGATAATACTTTTATAGGCTATTTTAAATGTTTTTAATTATACAATTTCTCAATCTGACAACTGACTGCTAAATAACTATCAACTTAATTTAATACATTGACTTTTAAATTTAAAAATATATGAAAAAGGTAGAAGCTATTGTCAAACCCTCTAAATTAAAGGCGATTCAGGCAGGTCTCATCGAGGCGGATATTCCTTGTATGACGGTTGTGCCGGTAAAAGGCGCCGGTTTGCAACGCACATTTAAGGAGATATATCGTGGTACAGAACAGCGCATGATTTTATTACCCAAGGTGCTCATCATCTGTGTCGTGAGCGATGAAAACTTAGAAAAGTGTATCAATGTCATACTTGACAATGCCTCCGAAGGCAATGTGGGCGACGGTAAAATATTCGTTTATGACGTTTTAGACGCTATCAGAATTCGGACACGCCAACGAGGCAATGACGCTATTCGATAAATGGTATCAAGTACCCCCTCACTGAGCCATAGGGGAAAGTCAGTATAAAGGGGAGTGAATGAAAATAAAATTTAAAAAAGCCTTGCAAACTTCTCGTTTTGCAAGGCTTTTACTATTTTCATGGTTGAAACGTCTTTATTTTTTTACAAAAAAACGAATGATTATGACAAAACGGCTCTTTTGGGGGGTAATGATAGTTGCTTGCGCCAATTTCTCAACCTTTTACGCCCAAACTACCGCTACAGCAACACTTATCACTTCTACTGACAGTACAAAAATTCCTACCGAAATAAAATCTGTTACCAAACACAGTGTCACCATCGGGGGAAAAATCATCACTTACACAGCAACAGCCGGCGCTTTGATTTTGAAAAATGAAAAAGATGAGCAGGTAGCTTTGTTGGGTTACACAGCTTATATTAAAGATGGAGAGACCGACGCCACAAAAAGACCAATCACTTTTTCATATAACGGCGGTCCCGGTTCGTCGTCCATGTGGTTACATTTAGGCATAATGGGACCCAAAAGAGTGGTTGTTAATGATCCTGAAAATACACCCACCCCACCCTATAAATTAGAAGACAATACCAATTCGATTTTGGATGTGAGTGATATTGTCATGATAGACCCCGTTGGCACTGGTATAAGCCGAGCTGTTGGTAAAGCCAAAAACAAAGATTTTTGGGGTGTTGACCAGGACATTAAATCAGTTAGTCAATTTATCAAGCAATATATTACGGTAAGCGACAAATGGAACGCTCCTAAATATATTTTAGGCGAAAGTTATGGGACAATGCGGAGTGCCGGTGTGGTAAATTATCTACAAGATAATTTAGGCATTGCCTTGAATGGTGTTATTCTGGTTTCGGTAGTTTTAGATTTACGGACACTTACTTTTCAACAAGGTGACGATATTTCTTATATTATGCACTTACCGACCTATGCCGCTACCGCTTGGTATCATAATAAAATACCGAATAAACAAACCGCAACATTAGAGGCATTTCTAAAAGAAGTCAGAACTTTTACTACTAATGAGTATGCCGCAGCATTGATGAAAGGAGACCAATTAGGCGATGTCGAGCGAATGAATGTAATCAATAAATTATCTGCTTATACCGGGTTGAGTAAAGAGTATTTGACCAAAGCCAATTTACGGGTGAATGAACCCCAATTTACTCAAGAATTATTGCGGGATGAACATTTGACAGTGGGAAGACTGGATTCAAGATATACGGGTATTAATCAAAATCTATTAAGCGAAGGCTCTTCATACGACCCCCAAAGCACGGCTATCAGTCCTGCTTATACCGCTATGTTCATGGATTATTATTACAATGAATTGAAAGTGGATAAGGCAAACAGTTACCATACAAACGCTTACGGTGCAGAAGGTTTTGAATGGGATTGGAAACATAAGAAAAACGGCGGTGGCGGAGATCCCGTCACACCCAATACAGGGGTTGATTTAGCCGAAGCGATGAGTCAGAACCCTCATTTGAAAGTGTTGGTGATCAACGGTTATTATGATTTGGCAACTCCTTTTTTTGGGGCTGAATACACATTCGATCATTTAGGTTTACATAAAAAATTGAAACCCAATGTTATTTTCAAATACTATGAAGCTGGACATATGATGTATATACAACAGGCATCGGCGGTAGCTTTCAAAAAAGATGTAGCGGAGTTTATCAAAGATTCGCATAAATAGTAGAGAGTAGAGAGTAGAGAGTAGATAGAGAAGTACTTATTAAAATAACCATTGCCAATAAAAAAATAAGCAGAATGAAAAACAAGAGAACTTTGAGCTTAAACATCACCTACCTGATAGCAATCATGCTCTTGGTGATTTCCCTCCGTTGCGCCGTAACAAAGAGCAATGTCGATAAAAAAGAATGGATTTCCCTCTTTAACGGAAAGGACATCAACGATTGGATTGTCAAAATTCACCACCATGAAGTCGGTGATAATTTTGGTAATACTTTTAGGGTTGAAGACGGCATGGTCAAAGTGCGGTATGATAAATATGATAAATTTAATGACCGATTCGGACATCTGTATTTCAAACAGCCTTACTCCTACTATCATCTGGTGGTAGAGTACCGTTTTGTTGGCGAATGGAGAAAAGATGCCCCCAGTTATACGATTGGCAACAGCGGTGTCATGTTTCATTCGCAAGATCCCCGAACCATGCCCAAAGAACAAGATTGGCCCATTTCCATTGAATTGCAATTATTGTGTGGTTTGGACGACGGCAAACCTCGACCCACAGGGAATATGTGTTCACCCGGAACCGATGTGGTATATCAAGGTAAAATTGACCCGAGGCATTGCATCGAATCTTCTTCCAAAACTTATCGGGGCGAACAATGGGTCAAAGCAGAACTCATCGTTTTAGGCGATTCATTGATAACCCACATCATCAATGGTGATACGGTTTTGCAATATTCTAAGCCTCAAATTGGCGGTGGAGTAGCCAATCGGTATGACCCGGCCATCAAACAAGACGGTAAATTGTTAAAAGAAGGTTTCATCGCTCTCCAAAGTGAAGGTCAACCTATTGATTTTAGAAAAGTAGAGATGTTAAATTTGGAAGGATGTATGGATCCGGCATCTAAATATTATAAGCGATATTTCGTTAAAAATAATCCTTCAAAATGTCATTAACGCGCAAATAAAATCAATCAAATGACATTACAAGAACTCTTTAGTCAAGCTTTAGTATCCGACAATGACCTTGATTGGATACCCGTTGAAGAGGGAATCCGCCGTAAAATCATGGCGTACAACGATAGCATGATGCTCGTTAAAGTCGCATTTGAAAAAGGACGCATGGGTGTCCAGCATTTTCACCCGCATTTGCAAATGACCTACGTTGCCAGCGGCGCTTTTGAAGTCACGATTGGTGAAAACACGCGGATACTGAGGGGAGGTGATGTGTTTTATGTGGGCGAGCCAAATGTGGTGCATGGCGTTATTTGTTTGGAAAATGGTCTACTGGTTGATATTTTTTCGCCGATGCGGGCAGATTTTTTAGTTTAATTTCTTAAATATCAATACAGCATTTGAGCTTACTTTTCAAATGTGAGTACGTTTATAAAATTTTCACTTATTTGACATAATTAAAATGATAAAAATAATTGGAATCCCATATGATTCAAACTCTTCTTTTTTAAAAGGATCCTCTTTTGCTCCAAACAGAATTCGACTCATGGAGAAAGAAGGTTCTGCAAATTCATATGCTGAAAATGGAACGGAAATTAAGAAAAACGTCAATTTTCTTGATTTAGGAGATATTGTTTTTGAAGAAACAAACCCTGAAATTGCCTATCACAAAATAGAGAACCAAATAGCTGAACTGATTTCAAATAATGAAAAAGTGATTTCGATTGGAGGCGACCACTCCATAACTTTTCCAATTGTGAGTGCTTTTTCTAATAAGATTGAGAAGATAAATATTCTGCATTTAGATGCTCATTCAGATTTGTACGACAATTTTGATAATAATATTTATTCGCACGCTTCGCCGTTTGCAAGAATCATGGAAAGTGGAAAAGTCAATTCCTTGACGCAAGTGGGCATTAGAACTTTGAATAGACATCAAAGAGAACAAGCCCATAAATTTAATGTTAATATTATCGAAATGAAAGATTTTAATACGGATTTCATTCAGAAATTGAAATCACCTCTCTATATTTCGATTGATTTAGACGTTCTCGACCCTGCATTTGCCCCCGGAATTTCGCATCACGAGCCGGGAGGAATGACAACAAGAGAACTCATCAACATCATTCAAAAAATTGAAGCCACTATTATTGGGGCTGATATTGTGGAATATAATCCCGTTAGAGATGTAAATAATATGACCGCAATGGTGGCGTACAAAATACTTAAAGAACTGATTGCTAAAATGATTTAAAATCGAAAAACAGTCGTGGTATCAGAAAAAACAGCCTGTATATTGTGTTCTCGCAACTGCGGACTTACCGTAGAGATAGACAATGGTAAATTCATCAAAATTCAAGGCGATGAACAACACCCTATTTCCAAAGGGTATATTTGTCAAAAAGCTGCCCGTTTGGAATATTACCAAAACCACGATGACCGTTTGGCACAGCCGCTCAAACGGCAATCGGATGGCTCATTTTCACCGATTAGTTGGGACGTGGCTTCCCAAGAAATTGCTGAAAAACTGCAAAATATTAAGCAAGAACATAGCGGAAATGCTTTTGCTTTTGTCGGTGGTGGTGGTCAAGGCAATCATTGGGGCGGTATGTATAGCCGACAATTGCTTAGTGCAATGGGTAGCCGATTTATCTATACGGCTTTGGCACAGGAAAAAACGGGCGATATTTGGGTCAATGGTCGTTTGTTTGGCAATCAACTTTGCCACACGACCGAGGATATTGAACACGCTGATTATGTGATTTTTATTGGTGCAAACCCTTTTCAAGCGCATGGCATTGTCAATGCCAGAGATACTTTGAAAGCATTGCAAAAAGACCCCAATCGAACAATGGTTGTGATTGACCCGCGTGTGTCGGAAACGGCTAAAATGGCGGATATTCATTTGCAGTTAAAACCCAGTACAGATGCTTATCTTATGTCGGCGATGCTTGCTATTATTGTTCGGGAAGGGTTGCACGATAAAGCCTTTTTGACGGCACATTGTACAGGTTTTGAAGCCTTAGAAAAAGAATTACTGGGTATTGATGTTGAAGATTATGCGCAACGGGCAGATGTTCCTTTTGACCTCGTTCAAAAAGTAGCAAGGGATTTTGCAACTGCTAAAACAGCTTGTGTTCGCGTGGATTTAGGCACACAACACACGCTTCATACGACGCTTAATGCTTATTTGGAAAAATTGCTTTATCTCGTAACGGGTAATTTTGCTAAAAAAGGTGGTAATAATTTACATACTTATATGATTCCTTTAATCAGTCATACAGACGAAAGGAAAAAAGGGATTCGGACTGCCAAACATAAAATGTTCCCCATTGGTGGTCTGTATCCACCGAATATTTTACCCGATGAAATTAACCATTCGGGCGAGGACAGAATTAGAGCCGTTTGGGTGGACAGTGCCAATCCTGTTTTGACGTATGCCGATTCTAAGGCTTATACTGCCGCCTTTCAACAATTAGAATTATTGGTCGTTGTGGATGTCGCTATGACCGAAACGGCGCGTTTGGCGCATTACATTTTACCTGCGGCTTCCCAATATGAAAAAGTAGAGGCATCGGGATTCAATCTTGAGTTTCCCGAAAACCTTTTTCACTTGCGCCATCCTTTATTTGCACCTTTCAAAGAGGCTTTGCCTGAACCTGAAATCTACACCCGTGTTTTAGAAAAAATGAGTATTTTACCAGATAAATTCCCTATTTTAAGTAAAATCGCTGCCTTAGAACCAAAAGCAACGGCACGTTTGGGCTATATGTCCGCTTTGAACATCTTATTTTCAAGAAAACCAAATTTGACGAAATACGGCAGTTCAATCATGTATCGAACACTCGGCAAGACGCTGCCTAAAAATATGGAATCCGCTGCTCCCCTGTTAGGGTTAACGCTTTTATACGCCCATAAACATTTTGAAGCCGTTAAAAATGTGGGGTATAAAGGCAGTAAACGCACTTTGGGCAACGCATTGTTTGACGCTATTTTAGGCAATAAATCGGGTGTTATCATTAGCAAACACGCATTTGAAGATATTTGGTCGTTCCTAAAAACACCTGATAAACGGGTGCATTTGGAAATACCCGAAATGTTAAAAGAATTGCGGGAATTAGCCTCTGAAAATTTATCAAACCCTGATTTTCCATTTATTTTAATAGCGGGTGAAAGACGGAGTTACAATGCCAATCAGATTTATCGGGATTCGGCATGGCGTAAAACTGACCCCAAAGGTACAATGCGGATGCACCCCGAAGATGCCGCAGAATTGGGCATCATCAACGGCGAAAATGTCCATTGTGAATCAAGTATTGGTCGTATAACCGTTGTTGTTGAAATAGATAAAAGTGTCAGGCGCAAAATGGTGACTTTGCCCAATGGCTATGGGTCGAGGTTTAGAAACGGTGACGCTATCGGTCCTCAACTCAATATGATTACACCGAGCAATCATTGTGAATCTTTTACGAAGACACCATTTCATAAATACGTGCCTGTCAAAATCTCAAAAGTGGCGGAGGTACAAGCATAAACTAACGTTAGAAACTCATTTTTTTCGATATGATTCAAACAGATATTTTTATAATCGGGGATTGATAGTTTGTAAAAGGATACCTCCTCAGTATAACTGAAGAAATACTTGAATATATGGATGAACCCAAAAAATAATTTTATAATTAGAAGTAACTAAAGAATCAAAATTATGCAGACTCGTAAATCTATCCTTTCTGTCTTTTTGTTCATCCTTAGCATAGGTTGCGCTAAAAAAATGGATAAAATTATCATCAACAATACACCTCCAATAGCGACAACCAAGAGCGATATTGATTGGTGGCTGACCCAAAGTGACCAGTCGGCTTTATTGCAAAAACAGACGATTCCACTTGTTTTCGGGAATAATAAAAACAATTTTCCGTCCATTGTCGTTGATACGACTCAAGTTTTTCAGACTATTGATGGTTTTGGATTTACGCTCACGGGTGGCAGTGCTTTAGTAATAAATCGTATGAACAGCGTTGAAAAAACGGAACTATTGCAAGAATTATTCTCGCCTCAACAGGCGGCAATCAGCTATTTGCGCATCAGCATCGGGGCATCCGATTTGAGCGAAACGTCTTACACCTATGATGATATGCCCGATGGACAAACCGACTTGGAATTAAAAAATTTCAGCCTCAATCCTGATAAAAAAGACGTTATTCCTCTATTGAAAGAAATTTTACTTATCAATCCGGAAATTAAAATATTGGCAACACCTTGGTCACCGCCCGTTTGGATGAAAGATAAAAACAGCTTCATCGGTGGTAGCCTTCGACCCCAACATTATACAACTTATGCGCAATATTTTGTGAAATACATCCAACAAATGAACGCAGAAGGCATTGAAATTGAAGCCATTACGCCCCAAAATGAACCATTGCATCCCGGTAATAATCCGAGCCTTTTGATGCTCGCCGAGCAGCAACGGGATTTCATCAAGAATCATCTGGGTCCTGCATTTCAAAATAAGCAAATATCAACTAAAATTATCATCTATGACCACAATTGCGACCGCCCGGACTATCCAATGTCCATTTTGAACGACCCCTCAGTAAAGCCTTACATTTGGGGTTCGGCATTTCATTTGTACGCCGGAGACATCAGCGTACTCTCCAAAGTCCATGATGCGCATCCCGATAAACACCTCTATTTTACGGAACAATATACGGGTACAGACGGTAACTTCGGTGGTGATTTAAACTGGCATCTAAAAAATGTGATTATTGGATCTATGCGCCATTGGAGTCGCACGGCTTTTGAGTGGAATTTGGCGAATGACCCAAAATTTGAACCCCACACCCCCGGCGGTTGCACTACTTGTAAAGGGGCATTGACTATCGGCACCACGGTGACCCGAAATGTAGCATATTATATCATTGCCCATGCGTCCAAATTTGTCCCGTCGGGTTCAATGCGTATCGGTAGCAATATTGTGGGCAATATTCAAAATGTGGCATTTAAAACACCCGTCGGCAAAAAAGTTTTACTTGTTGAAAATAGTGGCAATACTGCGGAGACTTTTAATATTCAATTCAATGGAAAATGGGTGGCGACAAACTTATCTGCTGGAGGTGTGGCAACCTATGTTTGGTAAAATTTTTACTAAAACCTTATTACTCGAAAGTTGTTACCATTTTGATTTAAGTTTTTATACCTTGAGGTTTCGGGGTTATACCCCTCAGTATAAAAGACTTTTTCCTTAACGAGATTTTTTTAACTTTACGCATTCGATTTAATCACCCTCTAAAATTACCTCAAAAGGATAATATTAAAGACTATGAAGAAATACGACGTTATCATTGCCGGAGCAGGTCCGGCGGGCTCCTCAGCAGCGGCAATATTAGGTGAAAAAGGCCATTCGGTCTTGTTAATTGATAAAGAAGGATTTCCGAGGGATAAAACATGCGGAGATGGCGTTACTTACAAAGCCATGCCGGCTTTAAAACGTTTAGGTCTTGATGAAAAAATTAAAGCCAACAGTCCGTTTTGCACCAATGGTTATACATTGGTTTTTAGGGACAATACCAAATTGATTTTTGAAAAACCACCTGCCGAGGAGGCTCTTGCCTACATCATTAGCCGCCATGAATTTGATAATATTCTTTTAGAAAAAGCTTTATACTACCCATCCGTGACTTTTTTACCGCATACAAAAGTGACGGGCATTCGCTACGAAGGCGATAAAGCCACGGCAGTGGAAGTCAATGGCGATACATTGTATGAATCCGCCGTCGTGATGGATGCTACGGGAGTCAATTCCATTTTAGGTCAAGAAAATAAAGACCCTAAATCATGCGCATTAGCCGTAAGAGGATATTACAGCAACGTGACCGATTTGAATAATACTATTGAAGTGTATTTTTCCGATGATATATTGCCGGGCTATTTTTGGATTTTCCCCACTTCTCCTACCACTGCTAACGTTGGCGGCGGCACTTTTCAAAATATCGTGGAAGATAAAAAAATCAATATCAAAGAATTGATGTACGATTTTGTGGAAAACCATCCGGTGGCTTCCAAAAAATTGAAAAATGCCAAATTAGAGGGTATCCTGAAAGGGGGTAAAATACCTTTGGCGTTTGGTGATTTCAGTTGGTCAAGAGTGCGCCATAATTTGCTTTTAATCGGCGATGCAGGCGGTTTCGTAAATCCTATCACCGCAGAAGGCATCTCTTATGCCATCAAAACCGGCATTTATGCGGCAGAAACCGCAAGTCAGTACATTCTTGAAAATACGGAAAATAAAGAAACCCTCTTAGCTTTTGATACCCTGTGGCAACAAGAATTCAGCAATCAATACAAAATGGGCGATATATTTTTAGAAGGCATTGAACCCAAATTGGTTGAGAAATATGTCATGTCCAGTCTCGTCCATTCACTCGACGATTTGGATTTACAGAATCCTGCCACCTCTTACGAATATCTTGTGCGCTTGAAAGTATTAACAAAAGCTTTTTGATGTGCGATATTATAAAAATTTACTGTGGAGCAATATCCCTATGGCTTTAGAAGCCGTAGCATGGACTGGTTTGACGTTCAAATCGTTAGATTTGGAGACGGATTACATCATTCTTTTTATCTCTTTTGCTTTCACATGGCTGTTTTATACGCGAGACAGGCTCGATATTTCAGACTCAGATTGGACAAATAACCCTGAACGGTCAGCTTGGTATGCTTCTCAACCTTTTTTGAAAAACCTGATAGTGTTGGCGGCAGTGCTTATTACTATCTGTTTGCCTTTTCGAATATCCATACTTTTGCCTGTTTTAATTGGCATCATCCCTTGCTTGCTTTATACCACACCACTAAGGATTGGCACATATACTTTTACCCTAAAATCGTTACCGGTTATGAAAGTAGCCTTGGTCGCTTTTTTATGGGTTCTTTTAACCGTTTTGTTTCCGGTTTTTTCAACTACATCACGTCTCCCATCCTTTATTGTGATTGCAAAACTGGGTATGATGGTCGGCTGTTTTATCATGCTTCAGATTCACACCAATGATTTGAGAGATATCCAAGGCGACGCTCAAGCGAAAATTCAATCTTTTGCCGTGCTTTTGGGCTCAACAAAGGCGAAAATGTTTGGATTGTTCTTAATAGCATCCGGTTTTTATTTTGGATGGAAGGTATTTGAAACAAACAATTTGCTCATTTTTTGTTCAATTCTGACGTTTAGGACGCTTTTATACACCAAAAAATTTGATTTATACTGGCAGGGATTGATAACGTCGCAGGGTATGTTGGCGTATTTTATCTTATGATATTTTTTTAAAATTTTAGTGATGAAAAAAATTCTAATTCCTCTACCCGATAAAGACTTTGATTTAACAGAAGTGGCAGTGCTTGACTAAGCTATTAGCTTATTTGTATGCTGAAACGTTGATAGTTCAAATAGAGAAAAATACCCCCTCAGTATAGAAACAATTCTGTAACGAATTAGTGTATTTCTTCAACCTTAGGCTTAAATCCTTCAAATTCCCGAAAGATATTTTTGGCTAAAAAAACGCACATCAATAATACAAAAATACTCAAATAACCTACCCAATCGTAATGTTCCAATTTGCCGGTTGCGGCATTTTTACTCACAATAAAACCTGATGTAAGGGCTGCTAAACCAGAACCTAACTGCTGCAAACTGCTATTAAAACTCTGGAAACTACCCCGTTGTTCTGGATTCACGACATTGCTTACCATTGCGCCTGCCGTCACTCCACGACCCGTAGCCACCGTAAACCACAATCCAAATAGAGTCAAAACAGGAATATAAGCTTGAATCGGTGGTAAATTAGTAATGAGAAAAACCATGGGCAACGCTGAATAAACGCATACTTTAAATATGCTTAATTTGCCATATTTATCAGATAATCTCCCTAAAATATTGGACGCAAAAAATGAGGCAATGCCACCCACTAAGTAAATTAAAGGCGTGATATTTTTTGAAAATCCCACGTTGAATTCCATAAACGGATTGATAAAAGGGATAACCATAAAATGTCCAAACATTATTAATCCACTGAGAATCAATGCTTTATACTGCTGACTGTTATGCAAAATATCGGTCATAACCGTCCATTTGCTGTTGATGACATCCGTTTCGCTTTGAATGTGTTCGGTCATAGAAGGCAAATACCGCAGGATAAGCGGTATCAAAAAAACGCCTAAAAAGCCGACCAACAAAAACGGCGCATGCCATGAACTCAGATTAGCCAGATAGAGGGCGAAAGGGACTCCAAAGGTCGAAGCCAAAGCAAAAGCAGACATAATAGCCCCCATTGCAGCGCCCCGCCTTTCATAAGGAAAAGTATCGGCAACAATAGATAAAACCTGCGCACCGATTAAACCGCCAAAAATACCCGCAAATGTTCGAGCAATCAATAATGTAATAAAACTTGGTGCCAAACCACACGCAATAGTCCCGATTATGAATCCTGTATAACCTATCAAAAGCACTTTTTTTCTATCGTAATTATCCACAAAAAATGCTGCGGCAAAACCGGAAATGGCGGCACTAATGGTATACGACGATACCAATATCGAAAACGATTGAGGGGATATGTTAAAATAAGGCATCAGATAATTACCGAGCGGCATCATAATCATGAAATCCAGAATATGAGTAAAATTAACGGCGGCGAGTAAAATCAATATAAGACGTTCGTTCCAAGTCATGGCATAACAGTGTGGTGATTAAAAATTAACTGCAAAGGAAAAACAATTCAAGGACTAAATGTTCTCATTTAAGCAAGATTATCGGTATTTTTTTAAAAAAAACCCCTTTTCGATATAAAAATATTTATCAAACAAATAGTCAAAATACCAAATATAATTTTATCTCTCTGACTCTGACAGAACTTCTTATCGGTTTTATGCTTACTGCCTCAAAAGGTAGAATTTCCGAGCCAAAGCAGCCCAAACTTTTTTGTGATGATGGATGTTTATAGTGTAATCAATCTGAATGAATAGCATCATTTTTGCTCTATTCAGAAAGAGAATTTGTTAGAAATCACCATAATTTTAGTAATAAAACTTTATTACAATGACAATCAATTTCAATAAAAGCACAACTGTCGGTGCTTTTCAATCGGTATTTAGTGCGCATTATCCATTTTTGAAACTCGTCTTCTTTAGGTATCAAAATGAAGGAGAGGATATTTGGACAAGCCCCATGGTTATCAGCAACAGAATTTTATTAGGCGAATTATCCGATATTTTACCTAATAAATGGGAAGCGCGTTTTACTGCTTCACCCAACATGACCATTGCGGAATTTGAAAACACTCTTCAAAATAAATTCAATCTCGCCATCCGTATTTTCAAAAAAGACATGGGCGATTGGATAGAAACGACTGATTGTCGCCACCTCGATCTTGAAGGTGTGAATGAGTTAGCGGCCATGCGCAACCCAAATATTGAAGATGTTATTTTATAATTTTATATCATATTGACCTCGGCAGTCAATTCAATGCCGAATTTTTCTCTCACGGAAGCTTGTATTCGCTCCGCCAATTGTTTGATTTGCAAGCCATTGCCTTTGCCATAATTGACCAAAACTAAGGCTTGGCGCTCATGCACGCCTACATTGGCGTAGCGTTTGCCCTTCCAACCGTTTTGCTCTATCAACCAACCGGCAGCGACCTTGACCCTTTTCTCTCCAGTTTCAGACGGAGCGGGATAGCCGACGATTTGAGGAAAATCCTGTTTAAGTTGCTCAAATTTATCAGTCGGTATTTCAGGGTTTTTAAAAAAACTGCCGGCATTGCCAATGACTGTTGGATCCGGTAATTTGGATTGCCGAATGGCGATCACAGCTTCTGACACGTCTCGAATAGTAGGGGTGTCAATGCTTTTTTCAGACAATATTTTTTTAATATCCCCATATTCAACATGCAAGGTGTGATGGGCTCGAGTCAATTGTAAAAAAACTTTAGTGATAAAATATTTGCCTTTTTTCTCCCTTTTGAAAATGGAATCGCGGTAGCCAAATTGGCAGGCTTCATTCGCAAACGTCTGAATATCAAAGGTTTGCAGATGCAATGCTTCTAACTTCACAAAGACATTTTTTAATTCAACCCCATAAGCTCCAATATTTTGAATCGGCGAAGCCCCTACAGTACCGGGTATCAAAGACAAGTTCTCGACACCGCCTAAATTGTGTTCAACCGCCCACATCACAAAGTCATGCCACGACTCACCACTGCCGATTTCTACAACGACATAATCTTCGGATGACTCAACTATCCGAATGCCTTTGATGGCATTTTTAATAAATAATTGGGGATAGTACTCTTTTATCAACAATATATTTGACCCGCCGCCTAAAATTTGAATGGGTAATGCATTGTATTTTAAAACGGCCTTCAAAACATCAATGGATTCGATATTGATAAATGCTTCACAAGTAGCATCGATGCCAAATGTGTTATGGCTTTTTAATGAAAAATTTGATTGAATGATATTCTCCAAGTTATTAAAAATCAAAGTTGAACTAAGAATATGAATGATGAATGAATGGTGAATGATGAATGAATGAATGATGAATGAATGAATGAATGAATGAATGATGAATGAATGAATGATGAATGAATGAATGAATGAATGAATGAATGAATGATGAATAGTGAATAGTGAATTTATAATTCATCATTCACCTTTCATCATTATTTCATATCTCCACTTTCTCAATCTTCAAACCTAACGCTCGCATGCGTGGAACGATGTCGCCGTATCCTCTCTCAATCATCGGCACCCCCCTCAGTATAGTCGTGCCTTTGGCAACCGCAGCAGCGATAACATACGCTAATCCGGCTCTCAAATCCGGAATTTCCAAAGGTTCATCAACCGCAATGAGTGGTGTAGCCCCTGAAATAATAGCGGAATGTTCATGTCCTTTGCCCTCAAAACGACACGTTGTACTGCCCAAACAATGGGTAGTCAGTTGAACCTCTGCCCCGAGTTTTTTCAAAGCTTTAAGATAGCCAAAACGATTTTCATAAACTGTTTCGTGTATCACACTGACACCTTCTGCTTGGGTTAAAAACACAGCAAAAGGCTGTTGCCAATCAGTTGAAAAGCCGGGCCAAACGTCCGTTTCAAGGTGAATAGATTGTGGTCTTCCCGCTCTGAAAAAACGGATAGAATCACTATCTATCAACTCAAAACCACCGCCGGCTTGGCGATAAGAGGATAAAAAATTGCCCAACGTCTCAGGACGAATGCCATGTACCGTGATAGAGCCATCCACTGCCGCCGCGAGCGACGCCCAACTGGCTGTTTCAATCCTATCGCCCAGACAATTCATCACACAACCCTTCAGTTCCGATACTCCTTCAATCCTAAATTCCCGTTTGGAGTCCGTAAATATAATCGCGCCCATGGCTCTAAGCATGGTAACAATTTCCATAATTTCGGGTTCAATAGCCACATTATCAATAATAGATGTGCCTTCCGCCAATGCTGCCAGAAAAAGGCATGTCTCAGTCCCACCTACAGAGGGGTACTTCAAATTGAAATGTGCACCTTTCAAACGCCTTGATTTTTGGGCAATGTAGCCATCTTCGCCTTCAATGATTTTAGCCCCAAAATCCTGTATGGCGTCTAAGTGAAAATCAACTCCTCTCGCTCCAATCACACAACCGCCCATAATTGGGACGCTCACTTCGTCAAAACGATGCAATAAGGCACTGATCATCAAAATAGGCATTCGATTGGCGCCTGAATGTGGTTGCCGAACATGCGAATCCTTGGCAGTTGTCGGGTCAATGACCATGATTTTACGCTCTCTATCCCAATCAATATGTACGCCTAAAGAGCGCAACATATCGGCAGTGATTTCAACATCTCCGATAGGTGGCACATTGGTTAATGTGGTAGCGGAACTTCCAAGTAATGCCGCAATCATGGCTTTAGTCGTAAAATTTTTAGCGCCGAAACACGTTATTTCACCATGGAGAGCATTACCTCCTTCAATTTTATAGGCAGATTTTAACATAGGCATATTAGGCATTTGACTTATCGTTAGCTGAATAATATTGTATTTTTAAATGGTAATTATTTGATAGACAAATAGTTATATACTTTTCATAAAAAACATAACCGTTTGAATAAAATTCACGTAAAAAATGAAAGTCTAAAATATGAATAAAAGTAGGCAAAAGTAGTTTTTTTTCAATAAAACAAAGTAGTTTTTACGTCTTCAAACCTAAAGTACAACTCAATGTGATACTGAGGGAAGTAATACAGGATAATTTTTTTAACATTAAATCTAAGAAAAATATTATTTTTTTTATAGTATAAAAGTTAACTTTGTTCTGACTACATACATTTAAAACATAGCCATTAGCTTACAAACCAACATTATGAATCATAGAGCAACCAAAAGAATTAAACTCACTATTTTTATTGTATTATCTTCATTAGCATTAAAAGCGCAAGCCATACCAAAACGCGAACTACGGGGCGTTTGGATTGCCTCTGTTCTGAATATTGACTACCCCTCAGTACCTACCACTTCCGACTATGTATTAAAAGAAGAATGGATAAAATTAATAGACAAGCATAAGGCTCTGGGAATCAATGCTTTATATGTACAAATTAGACCATCTTCCGATGCGTTTTACAAATCTGACATTGTTCCGTGGTCGCGGTATCTCACCGGACAATCCGGCACTGCTCCTATGAATGATTTTGACCCTTTACCTTTTATGATAGAGACTGCCCACGAGAGAGGCATGGAGTTTCACGCCTGGTTAAATCCTTATCGTGCAAGTATGGACAATCAGGACCCTTCCAGTTTTGCACCTAATCATATCATGAATCAACACCCGGATTGGTGTTTTAAGTACGGCAAACGGTATATTTTGAACCCCGGCATACCGGAAGTGCGGGATCATGTCAATCAAATAGTGGCTGAGATTGTCAGCAAATACAATGTGGATGGTATTCATTTCGACGATTATTTTTATCCTTATAAAATAGCCGGTGAAGGATTTCCCGATTCTAAAACTTTTCAGCAATTCAATAATGGTTTCACTAATATCGAAGATTGGCGACGCAACAATGTTGATTTATTGATTTATAATCTCAGCAAAACCATCAAAAAAATCAACCCGAGGGTTCAATTTGGTATCAGCCCGTTTGGTGTTTGGCGCAACAACAACCGCGACCCCGAAGGCTCTGCCACCCAAGCCGGGTTAACGTGCTACGACGACCTTTATGCGGATGTGCGTAAGTGGCTACGCGAAGACTGGATTGACTACGTAACTCCTCAAGTATATTGGCAGATTGGTTTTTCGATTGCTGACCATGCCACTATTGTCAAATGGTGGGTAGATAATTCGGCAGGCAAACCCATTTATATCGGCTTGGGAGCCTACCGAGTCGGCCAGCAGAGTACTCGCGAACCGGCATGGACGGATCCTGCCGAAATAGGTCGTCAAATCCGGTATTCACGGACATTCAAACAGGTCAAAGGAGTGGTATATTTCAGTTCTAAATCATTGACTTCCAATTTATTAGGCATTGGTGACACTTTGGCAAATAACTACTATCGTTTTCCGGCAGTGCCACCGGAAGTGATTAAAGATACCAGCTTATTAGAATGTGACGCACCTGAATTGCGCAATGTCATTGCTGAAAATGGTCAAACTATCATCCGATGGAAAGCGAGTCGAAAGACTCAGAAACGGCAACCTTTTCAATATATCGTTTACCGCTTCGATAATGGCAATGTGGATTTTACCAATGGCAGAAATATCTTGACGCTTATTCCTTATGATTCAAAGAATTTGACTTATTTAGATAAAAATGTGGTGAACGAAGATTTATATACCTACGCTGTCACCGTGGTGGATTGTCAACACCATGAGACGCCGCCTTATGACGCAGTATCAATTGGAAATATTAGTAAGTTGCCTCCCCCCGTTCCTGAAAGAAAACCCACACCGCCCAATAACGCGCCTAAAAAAATTGAAAAGAAGCGCCGAGGCTTTTTTGCGCGGCTTTTTGGGTGCAAGAAGAATCAATAGTTAGTACTAAACAATGCCCTCTTTCAACAAATCATGCAGATGAATCATGCCCAAATACTGATTCTCATCACCGACAACAATTAATTGGGTGATACTTCTGCGGCGCATTAATTCCATCGCATTAACGGCTAATTCGTCAGCGTGTATGGTTAAAGGATTCGGCGTCATAACATTTTGGGCAGTCACTGTTTTAATATCCAAATCCTTGACAAGCATGCGACGCAAGTCACCGTCAGTAATGACACCTACTATTTGTTTGGCTCCATTGAGGACAGCCGTAGCACCGAGTCTTTGCGAAGTCATTTCTATAATAGTATTTTTGAGGTTGGTATCGCAGGATACTGAGGGGGTACCATGATGCGGATAAATATCCCTGACGCGCAAATACAACTGCTTACCCAATGCTCCACCCGGATGAAATTGAGCAAAATCCTGAGATGAAAAACCTTTTACAGCCAATAACGCCACCGCCAGTGCATCACCCATTGCCATTTGAGCGGTAGTAGAGGCTGTCGGCGCCAAATTATTGGGGTCGGCTTCTTGGGCAATCGGAGTGTGCAAAATAAAATCGGATTGCTTGCCCAAATAAGAATCCTTGTTGGCTAAAAGGGCGATAAGTTTATTGCCAAAATTTTTCAAAAGTGGAATCAAGACTTTTATCTCGGGCGTTTCACCGCTTTTTGAAATACAAATAATCGTATCTTCTCGTTGCACAATTCCGATGTCACCATGAATGGCATCGGCTGCGTGCATGAATACTGAGGGGGTGCCTGTGGAGTTCAAAGTTGCCACAATTTTTTGAGCCACAATTGCACTTTTACCAATCCCGGTCACAATAACTCTGCCTTTCGCATTGACAATTGTTTCGACCGTTTTCACAAAATCATCGTTGATACTTTCGCGCAATTGGATGAGGGCGTCAATTTCTATATTAAGCGTAGCAAGGGCTGTCTGAATGATTTGATTTTTCATATAAAATAAAAAAAATATCAATTATGTATATTTAAAACAAACGCAGTTTAATAAAGCTTAAAAGGCGCTGCAAAATTAGACTTTGTTTCTAAATCATTTTTTTTTTATCATTAACAAAATTATTATGTCAAAATATAGGACGAACCAATTTTTTTTTTTTAATTTTAGAGTCCAATCAGAGTTGTTGACTCGGTTGGATTTTATTTTTTCAGATGAATTTAAAATTAAATTTCGTTATTTTCAAGTATATTACCTAATATTTAGAAAGTTCAAGGAGCTCTCAATATGAAAGTTGTTTTGAATAATTTAGAATTTTTATGAATATATCTTTAAAATTGCTAATTTCGGTTGAAAATGTATTATTCCAGTACTATTTAATAAAATCAAAAAAAAACTCGTACCAATATGGCGACAATGGAAGTGACGAAAGATTTATTAAGCGAGTCTTTACACAAATATTTTGGATTCGATAAATTTAAGGGGAATCAAGCAGCAATTGTCAAAAGTGTTTTAGAAGGGTATGATACATTTGTCATCATGCCCACGGGCGGCGGCAAATCTCTTTGCTATCAATTACCGGCATTGATGATGGAAGGTACGGCACTCATCATATCTCCTCTTATTGCACTGATGAAAAATCAAGTGGATTCTATCCGGGGTTACTCAGACGGCGATGAAATTGCCCATTTTCTCAATTCATCCTTATCAAGAACAGAAATAAAAAAAGTTAAACAAGATATCACCGACGGACATACCAAACTCCTGTATGTAGCGCCCGAAACGTTGACGAAGGACGAAAATATTGAGTTTTTTCAAAATACCAAGATTTCATTCGTTGCAGTGGACGAAGCCCACTGTATCTCTGAATGGGGGCATGATTTCAGACCGGAGTATCGCCGTATCCGGACAATGATTGAGACGATTGACAACCGTGTGCCTATTATCGCTCTTACGGCTACTGCTACACCGAAAGTTCAGATAGATATTGTGAAGAATTTGGATATGCACAATGAAAAGATTTTTGTTTCATCTTTTAATCGCGATAATCTTTTTTACGAAGTCAGACCTAAACCGAGTAAAGACGAGTTGGTTCATAAGCAAATTATCCAAATTATCAATGAAATTCCCAACCAATCGGGCATTATATATGTACAATCTCGAAAAGCGGCTGAAGATATAGCGAAAGTTTTGGACGTGAATGGCGTTAAAGCGGCTCCTTATCATGCCGGTTTGGACGCTAAAACGCGCGCCCAAACTCAAGACGCATTTTTGATGGAAGATATTGATGTTATCGTAGCGACAATAGCATTCGGTATGGGTATTGACAAACCCGATGTTCGGTTTGTCATGCATTTTGATATACCTAAATCGATCGAAAACTACTATCAGGAAACCGGTCGTGGTGGTCGAGATGGTTTAGATGGTCGTTGTATTGCTTTTTACAGCTACAAAGATATTACCCGTTTGGAAAAATTCCTCCGCGACAAACCCGTTTCTGAACGCGAAATGGGTATGCAGTTGATGGAAGAAATGACAGCTTATGCTGAAACCACCACTTGCCGCCGCGAATTTCTACTTCATTATTTTGGGGAACACTACGACCCTAAGGATTGTAACAAGATGTGCGATAATTGCCGCAATCCGAAAGAAAAAATAGATGTACAGGATCAAATGCTCATAGCCCTTGATGCCATTGAAACCCTCAGCGAACAATATACCATTAAAATGGTGGTAGATTTCATTTTGGGTAATGAAACTAAAGAGATTAAAGACTTCAAATTCAATAAACACGAACAGTTTGGTCTCGGTAAAGGCAAAGATGATTTGTTCTGGAACTCGGTTATCCGTCATGCATTATTGAACGATTTAATCTATAAAGAAGTTGAGCAATATGGCGTCCTACACCTGACTGATGGCGGTAAAGCCTTTCTGGAAAAACCACATCCTATTATGATTACCCTTAATCGTGATTTCAATGATGTGGATAATGACCCGGAGGAAATGCAAGCTCGTCCTGCAGCTTTGGACAGTACGCTTCTTCGTTTGCTCAAAGATGTGCGCAAATCTGAGGCTAAAAAGAAAAATGTTCCGCCCTATATTATTTTTCAGGATCCCAGCCTTGAAGATATGGCCACTCAATATCCGATAACGATGGAAGAGTTAGCAAAGGTCAGTGGGGTGTCAGCGGGTAAAGCTCAAAAATATGGCAAAGCCTTCATTGAACTCATCGCTAAATACGTTGAAGAAAATGAAATAGAACGCGCTCAGGATTTCGTGATCAAACAAGTGGCTAATCAATCTAAAACAAAGGTGGCTATCATAAAAGGGATTGATAAAAAAATGCCGCTTGCAGAATTGGCTCGTCAAAATCAAATGAACTACCACGAATTGATGGATGAGCTGAATATCATCGTGACATCCGGTATGAAACTGAATTTGGATTATTGCATTGATGATGTGATTGATGAAGGCGTCCAAGACGAAATTTATGATTTTTTCTTGAAATCTGAAAACGACAGCATAGATGAAGCATACAAAGCATTGAAAGAAGATGATGAAGAATTGACTTATGAAGAGGTACAATTGATGCGCTTGAAGTTCCTTTCTGAAATGGCGAATTAAGACTGGTATGATTAATTATAAATGATGAATGATGAATGATGAATATTTTTAATTCATCGTTAACCAATTGATAAATAAAAAAGAGGCTGTCTCATAAGGGCAGCCTTTTTCTTATCGCGGCTCTTTTCAAAAAATTAAAAATATTTTATCGAATGCTATGAATTTTACAAAAAAAAATCACGTTGGGTACTATATATTTTTTCTAACGCTGACAATTATCCTCTATTTCAATACTCGAAATGCGGGTTTTGTCACCGATTTTTTGGGTTGGCAATCTAATTTTGACAATTACCCTTTCCTTTCGGTTATTAATGGCGAGGCTTACAATATTAAAAGTTTTTATCATTTTACCCATCTGTTGATGTACGCCATGACCTCAGCCTTTAGATTGTGGGGGTTTCCGTGGTTTTTACTTTTCTCTACTCTTTTTGCGCTCAATGCTTTTTTAGTTTTTAAAATCATTCTGAAAATTTTTAAGGATTTGCGCTTAAGCAACCCCTTTCCCATTGCTTTCATCGGTGTTTTAATGTTTATGTTATCGCCTTATCAATCCGAAGTCATGGTTTGGAGAGCTTCTTTTCACTATCTGACCGCATTTGCCATGATGTTGATGATTGTCGATTTATCGCTTTGGTATATTGAAAAACCGTTGAGACATTATTGGATAATAGCCATTTTGATTTTTTTATGTTCAATTTTTTCGTTGGAATTTTTCCTCTTTACACCTTTTGTGGTACTTATTTTTGTGCTCTTTCAATGGCTGAACTTTCCGAATAGTTTTAATATCAAAGCTACTTTGTTGCGCTTTGTCGTCACTCCGCTTTTGTTGATAGGGGGTTACTTTTTACTCTATAAATCCACACATGACAAATGGATTGCTCATTATGGGTCAAAAAACCACACACAATTAATCTCTCCCGAAGCTTTCGCAACCTATGGAAAATACGTTTCAAAATATTTGGGTTTTATTCGATATTTTAAACACACGGCCAAAGAATCATTTTATGCCTATTTTAATACCCCCTCAGTATCATGGATTATTTTAAGTTTGGTCATCTTATTTTCCATTTTAGGTATTGTGTATTTTAAAAAATTGAGAGTTCGTAACCGCTTGATTTTTTTGAATTTCGGTCTCTTTTCTTTGCTTTTAGCCCCTGTTATGACACTGTTTTTTTCGTATGTTTTGCTAACCGAAAATGACAGATATGGCTACATGGCATCTGCTTTTTTGTTTATGGGCCTCAGTTTGATTTTATCTTACCTACCACGTCCTTTGTACTATACTCTTTCAGTTGTTTTTATATCTGTTTCCACCTTTTTAACGATAAAAAATACCCGCCTATGGGCAAAATCTGAAAAAGTGATGTCCTCACTCATTAAAAACTACCAATGGTGGGACGCCGATAAACCCGTTTTTATTTTAAACGCACCGGATAGTTTTGAAGGTATGCCTATTTTCCGAACTTTTGGCGATGATTCCGCCGTGGCAGAAGCCCTTGAAATGTATCAACAGCGCAAAATTAAAGCCCCGATGATAGATGTCGCGGGTTACAACATGACGGCTTTGGACAATGGCGCACATGTTAGAGTGGATTCCCTCAATCAAGTTTTTGTGACTTTTAATCAATGGGGTACTTGGTGGTGGCACAAGGGCAATGGCGCATCAGATTACGAAACCTCAGATTACCGCATACAATTTGACTATAAAGGGTGTGGTAATTGTTACAAATTGACATTTAAAAACAATAACGACCGCATTTTACTCTTTCAAACAAGCGATACATTGAAAGAAGTTGACAGAACAAAATGGAATTTTGAGCAATGGTGATTGATTAAAAAAATTCATATACATCAAAATCTATATGAAAAATACCCTTTGAATTATGGTAAAACAAGCCTAATTTGCGATGTATTTAATCTAAAACTATGAACCAACAATCTTTTTACGATTATAATCTTTAAAAACCCCTGATTATAGTGTATTAGAACGGAAAACCTTGCCATTCAAATGCAGTTCCGAATTTTTAGTATATTCATATCTATTATTTTCTTAACTCCATTTACTGTACTCGGTAGTGAAAGGAAGGGTAATTTTGATATGACTAAATATTCAAATTTCCCTCACAATAAAGCAATATCACTTCCCGTTGACAGTATCAGTACACCTTTATGTGTCGTTCCGGCTATGCCCACCAACGGCGATAATTATTGGAATGTATTAGCCTATAATGGATTTAATACATTTACTAATGCTCAATTCAAAGGATACTATCAGGCGGTTAGTGAACAGCAACCCACAACATTCATTCAAAACGGCATCACTGTTTTATCCTATAAATTCAAACCTGCGCTGGACGGTTGGTCGGCTTTGCAGTCACCCTCGGATGCCCTCGCTGCTAACGGAGCTAAAACGGATTATCTTGGTTGCCCCGTTCCGTCCGACAGTTTCAGTATTCGCGCAAGAAGACGGGGTTTTCCCTGTGGCTTTTACGGCATTTCTATAAAAAATCTGCAACAAACGGATGGTTTTACCCTTAAAGTAGATATCGAAGGGGACGGTATATTTGATGAAATACAATCTTGTCTCGGTTGTAATGTTGGAAGTATCTATCCGATTGGTGGTTTTTTAGGACCCAAATCAATTGTGGAATTTGATGCTTTTGATAATAAAGATGTTTTTAATCTGGAACTCGTTTTTGAGTATGTTTTCCCCAAAACTTTCGCTTGGGCTGAAAAGTCTGTTGTCTGTAAAGGAGAAAGTACGCAAATATTCATCGGCGGCTCCGAAAATTATACTTGGTTACCTTCAACAGTTCCCGTTGACCCAACCGGCTTCAATAAAACCGTTATAGCTACCCCCTCAGTATCCACTAACTATCGGGCCACTTCTAATATCGCCGGTTGTAGGGATACCGTTTTTGTGAATGTTAATGTTGCAAAATCCGATACGATTAGACGCGATTCAATCGTCTGTAATCCGTTGATTCCTAATACGTTAACCTACAAACACAAAAATATCAGCGGCTGCGATTCTGTCATCATCGTCTCTGTCAAACAAGCCCGAAAAGATACCGTGTATCTGCCTTTGCAATTCAAATGCAGCCCCAGTGATACGGCGGCGAAAACCACAAAATTGACCAACATCGTCAGGTGCGATTCGCTTGTCATTCAACAATTCAAATTGTCAAGTGCTGATACGGTCAGGCGAGATTCCCTCGTCTGTAATCCGTTGATTACCAATACGTTAATCTACAAACACAAAAATATCAGCGGCTGCGATTCGGTGATTATCGTCTCGGTCAAACAAGCCCGAAAAGATACCGTCTATCTACCCTTGCAATTCAAATGCAATCCCAGCGATACAGCGGCGAAAACCACCAAATTGACCAATACTGTCGGCTGTGATTCACTTGTTATTCAACGGTTCAAATTGTCAAGTGCCGATACAGTCAGGCGGGATTCCCTCGTCTGTAATCCATTGATTGCCAATACTTTAACTTATAAACACAAAAATATCAGCGGCTGCGATTCAGTCGAAATTGTCTCGCTAAAACTATCTAAGCAGGACACCACCTTTTTACCCTTTTTGAGCCGGTGCAGTCCGAGCGATACCGCCACCCAAATTGTCAAGCTGAAAAACAGCGGCGGGTGCGATTCCACCATCATTCAGCCGTTCAGATTGTCGGCGGCGGACACCATTTTGAGGGACTCTTTTATTTGTAACGCCTTGAATGTCAATACATTAACTTATTCGTTCAAAAATAAAAACGGCTGCGATTCCGTCGAAATTGTCTCTTTAAAACTATCCAAACAGGACACCACCATTTTACCCATTTTAAGTCGGTGCAATCCGAGCGATACAGTCACCCTAATTACCAAGTTGAAAAACAGCGGCGGGTGCGACTCTATCATCATTCAGCCGTTCAGATTATCAGCGGCGGACACCGTTTTGAGGGATTCTTTTATTTGTAACGCCTTGAATATCAATACCTTAACTTACACTTTCAAAAATAAAAACGGCTGCGATTCGGTCGAAATTGTCTCTTTAAAACTTTCCAAACAGGACACCACCATTTTACCCATTTTGAGTCGGTGTAATCCGAGCGATACCGCCACCCAAATTGTCACTTTAAAGAATATTGGCGAGTGCGATTCAATTATTATTCAATCGTTTAGATTGTCGGTGACGGATACGGTTTTAAGGGATTCTTTTATTTGTAACTCTTTAAATATCAATACTTTAACTTATACTTTTAAAAATAAAAACGGCTGTGATTCGGTCGAAATTGTCTCCTTAAAATTACTAAAACAGGACACCACCATTTTACCCATTTTAAGTCGGTGCAGTCCGAGCGATACCGCCATCCTAATTACCAAGTTGAAAAACAGCGGCGGGTGCGATTCTATCATCATTCAGCCGTTCAGATTGTCGGCGGCGGACACCATTTTGAGGGATTCTTTTATTTGTAACGCCTTGAATGTCAATACGTTAATTTATACTTTTAAAAATAAATACGGCTGCGATTCCGTCGAAATTGTCACTCTAAAACTATCTAAACAGGACACCACCATTTTACCCATTTTAAGTCGGTGCAATCCGAGCGATACCGCCACCCAAATTACCAAGTTGAAAAACAGCTGCGGGTGCGATTCTATTATCATTCAGCCGTTCAGATTGTCGGCGGCGGACACCATTTTGAGGGATTCTTTTGTTTGTAACGCCTTGAATGTCAACACGTTAACTTATACTTTCAAAAATAAAAACGGCTGCGATTCGGTCGAAATTGTCTCTTTAAAACTATCTAAGCAGGACACCACCATTTTACCCATTTTAAGTCGGTGCAATCCGAGCGATACCGTTACCCAAATTACCAAGTTGAAAAACAGCGGCGGGTGCGATTCCATCATCATTCAGCCGTTCAGATTGTCGGCGGCGGACACGGTTTTGAGAGATTCAATAATTTATATACCGATAGTAGGTAAAGACACCATTCAGCGGATATTCAAAAATCGCTCGGGATGTGATTCGATTGAAATTATTTCGCTCAAATTGTTGGGTTGTGATACTACCCTTTTAGCACCTCAAATAAGATGCAACGAAAGCGATACGATTACCCAAATCAAGCGATTAAAAAATTCAATTGGCTGCGATTCCATTGTCATTCAACCTTTTACACTTGCACCAAAAGACACAATTGTTCTCATTCTAACAAGTTGTAATGTACGAGATATAGGAAACCTAACGACAATTTTAAGCAACCGATTCGGCTGTGATAGTATTGTCATACGTAAAACTCAATTAGTGGCTTCCGGAATTGTCTTGCAATTGAACATTGACAAACAGCTCACTTGTTTTGAGCATGCCACCGCCGAAATATCGCTTAATACACCCTTTGGAGGTATATCTCCCTATCAAATCAGGTGGAATAATGGCGATACTACCGGTCGAATAAGAGGGTTAATCGCCGGTAAATACTCGATTAGCGTGACGGACGCGCGTGGCTGTACCATCCAAGATTCGATTTTTGTTGCCTCACCTCCCCCCCTCAGTATCAACACCGACATAACACCAGCTCGCTGTTTCGGGGAAAGCACCGGATCAATTACCCTAACCGGCGTTCGAGGTGGTGAAGCTCCTTATCGCTTACTATTTGGCGGCAAAAACAACGTGATCAATTTCCCTTACTCTTTACCGAATATGAAAGCACAAAATTACAGTTTTACCATTAGGGACAGTAAAGGCTGTCAGATAACAGAATCCATCAATTTACCGCAACCGCCCGCACTCACTGCTACGTTTAATGATCGGTTGATGACTTTAAAATTAGGAGACAGTATTCAGTTGACGCCTTTATTGAATTTCGCTCCAAGTTCTTTGAAATGGACGCCACCTCAATTCCTTGATTGCGATACTTGTTTGACGCCAATGGCAGTGCCTAAAGTATCCATCAATTATAAATTGGTAGCATTTGATGAAAAACGGTGTTCAGTGTCGCAGCAAATCAATATCAAACTCAGTCCAGAACGAAATGTATTTGCGCCGACAATTTTTTCGCCGAATGGGGATGCCGAAAATGACTTTTTCACCATTTTTTCTGACGGGACAGTTGAACGCATTAAAATTTTAGAAATTTATGACCGTTGGGGTGAAAAAGTATTTGTGAATCGAAATTTTTTACCA
>JANPGW010000288.1:0-3169 GCA_031424115.1 Saprospiraceae bacterium
GCAGCCCAAAAAATATGAAGGTTATTAGAATGTAACGCATAGTTATCAAAATTACATAACAATGCCCCATAAGCCCAATAAAGTCAACGCTTTTCTTATTGAAATGTCATAAATATCGTTTAAACTGTGGGGCAACTTAAATAAATGTGTGGTAATTTTATATCACTTTACCTGCATTACAATAAAAATCAAATTTGATATGAAAAAATTTTATTTTATTCTGATATTGATACCCTTAATGTTAAGTACAAAGATAAATGCACAACGTTTTCGCCGACTCATTAACAGTTTTGACATCCGATTACCACAGGCGTATCCTGCAACTTTACTTTTTCCTTCGCCTCAGAATTTGAGTGTTTTTAAGCCGAGTGACCGCCCTCGTTTTGATAGCTTATTGACGTCATACCAACAATCAATCAATGACCTCGAAAGTCAACCTGGAAATATTCAACGTGATACGATGCTTATGGGTTATTTACATGATCAAATTGTCGTGCGTACATTTTTAAGGATGACAGAACCATTTGATCCGAATAAACCTCCTGCAATCGATTCTACAATACTAACTTTAGCACAAAAGCTCAGAAAGCGGGCAGTTGAAACGAGTAATCCTTACTATACATGGGCTGGTTACATTTGGGAAGAAGCAACTCTACTATTTATGGGGAATGTCCTCAAATCGTTCGAAGTGGCTTTTGATAGGGCTAAGTTATGTGATAATTGTCCATCGTGTAAACAAGCTCCTGAATGTTATGTAGCACTGGCTCAATATTATGCTGAATTCAATGATACGCTTAATACAGATTTATATTTTAAAAAAGCGCTTAATAGCGTTACAAAAACTGAAGAAAAAGTTTTTACATTACGGGAGTGGGCAGTCGTTTACAACAAACAGAATAAACCTGAGAAAGCGCTTCGTATAATAGATACATTGTATGCAATAGACAATAATCCATTTGACGAAAGTTGGATTCTAAGGGAAAAAGCTCGAGCTCAGATTAATTTGCTACAATTCAACGAAGCACTGTTAACTACACAAAATGCTATTAATAAGAGTATAACAAAACTACAAACGAGAAGCCAGTTAGATGCTAAAACAATAGAAGCATCTGTGGTAGATAGTTATCGTGGACTGCTCTCGGAAATATATTTAGGAAAAAACGAACCCACTAAAGCTTGGGAGTATGCCAACACCGTTAGTTTTCAATATAATGAAGATGCCGACCGAATTTTATATCAGATTCACAAAGCACTGGGTAATCATAAAAAAGCCTTGGAATATTATGAAATGATGGTCTCAAGCAATGAAGCACAAAAAAATAATGATAAACAAAATGAATTATCTATTTTACAACGTAACTACGAAGTTCAAAAAGTTCAAAATGTAGCTGATTATCAGAATCTTAGAGCAGAAAACCTAACGAAAACTCGAACATATTTATTAGGGGGGTTAGCATTGCTTTGTGGGGTATTATTTTTACTTTATAGAAATAATCACCAAAAGCGACAAGCCAATATTCTTTTACAACATCAAAAAGATGAAATTCAGAAACAACGAATTCAGCTTCAAAACTCCTTGCAAGTCCTTAAATCCACCCAAACTCAACTCATCCAAAAAGAAAAGATGGCATCACTCGGTGAACTTACTGCGGGCATTGCCCACGAAATACAAAACCCCTTGAATTTCGTCAATAACTTCTCGGAATTGAGTGTTGACTTAGCCAAGGAACTGAAAGAGGAAATTGAACAAATAGAAATTCCTAAAAAAGACAAAGAATATATCGGAGAAATTTTAACAGATTTAAGCCATAATCAAGAAAAAATAAACCACCATGGTAAACGTGCAAGCAATATAGTCAAAGGCATGTTAGAGCACTCACGTACTGGTACAGGCATAAAAGAACCAACAAGTATAAATGCACTCATCAAAGAAACCTTGTCGTTGAGTTATCATAGCATGAAAGCGAAAGACAAATCATTCAATGCCGATTTTAAAATGGCATTTGATGAAAAAATTGATAAAATCAATATTCTACCACAAGATATGGGAAGGGTTCTTTTGAATTTGTTCAATAATGCCTTTTATGCTGTTCAACAACGCAAACAACTTGACCCAAATCATGACCCCTCAGTATCAGTCAGTACAAACCAATTAGAAAATGGTATTGAAATAAGAGTAAAAGACAACGGCAATGGTATTCCTGAAAATATTCGCCAAAAGATATTTCAGCCTTTTTTTACCACAAAACCAACGGGTGAAGGAACAGGTCTGGGTTTGTCTTTGAGTTACGATATTGTGGTGAAGGGGCATGGGGGAAGTTTGGAAGTGGAGAGTGTTGAGGGAGGCGGTTCGGAGTTTATCATTACTTTACCTTTTAAAACCAAATAACAATGAAGCAAATTACCTTTATTCTGCTCTTTATTTCTTTTAATGCCTTCACTCAAAAGAGTGAGACCATACGCATTGATAGTCTTCCCATATATGGAGCTTTTCTTGAGAAAGGATGGACATGGCATTTAGGTGATAGTCCCGATTATGCGAAAGCAGACTTTGATGATTCGACTTGGGAGAGCATTGACCCAACGAAGGATATTATGGAATTACCTCAATTGCCAAAAACGGGAGAAATATTTTGGCTTCGTTTCCACCAATCAATAGACAGTTCACGGATGCAACAATTGGTGATGATGATTTTCCAGTCGGGGGCTTCCGAATTCTATCTGAATGGAAAATTGATTCATTCTTTTGGGGTTTTGAGTAAAAATCCACTTGAAATAAAAGCGTTTACGCCTTTTTTCAAGCCTGTTTCTTTGCCGATTCAGCCTATTACTTCGCAGGTTTTAGCTGTTCGATATGCCTTTCAACCTAATATTTCATATAGTTCAAGCTATGGATACCGAAATCTCTGTTTGGGAATTTCAGTCAATTCAATAGAAAACGGAAATGAACGATTTGCTGGTCATACAGGTCTTGGTTATCGTATTATTGCCCATGTAGCAGCCTTTTCTATTTTATGTCTGTTCTATTTCACAACATGAGTGCCACTCGTCAGCCATCAAGCTGCATTAATTAAGTCCATAGGCACAAAATTTTGCCAAGTAAGGTCATTAAAAATAGAGTCGGGGTGTTTTCGTACCCATATTAAAACATCTTTGGCAGTAAATTGGG
>JANPGW010000289.1:0-1872 GCA_031424115.1 Saprospiraceae bacterium
AATTTTGATAAAAACAAACCCGTAAAACGCTCGGAATTAGCACTGTTAATTGATTTTTACCTCAATCCTTTCCAAAATAAAGACATAGATTTCAGAGGCCATTTTAAATAAAAATGATATTTGAGTAATTTTTTTACTCAATTTGTATGATATTTTGAATTGTGTATTTACCTTTGTAGTGAAACTCATAAAAATACCCATTACAAAAGGTTGGAAAAACTGAAACATACACTACTCTATCAACTACGACCCATATCATTTGTAGTATTGGCTTGGGGCCACAAAAGTCTCCAAGCGCAGAGTTTTTATACCCCCCTCAGTAACAGCTTGCTCAACTCCATTGAAGATTCCTTACACCATATAGGTAGCGAAATTTTTACCACTGTTAAACCATATACAGTCGGCACTATTAATACCCGTATTGATAATTTTAATGAAAAATTAAAACTTGAAGGGCATTTCGCTTCTGAAACATGGCTTGGACGCAAAATTTTTAATGAAGATTTAATCCAAAAACATACAACCGATTTTGATTTCAGGCTTAATCCTCTTTTCCATGTAACATTGGGAAAAGACAATCAAAGCACAAAAGGAACCTATCAAAATACAAGAGGTATTCAGGCAGACGGACGTATTGGTAAAAACTTTTATTTCTATTCTGAGTTTCTTGAAAATCAGGCGTATTATCCTAAATATCAGCGAGACTGGATTTCTGAAAACAAAGTCATACCCGGTCAAGGGCAGTTCAAATCTTTTGGAAAAACCAATGATGCCTACGATTTTGCTGCCGTAAAAGGGCATATAGAGTACCAACCCAACAAGTTTTTTAATTTCAGATACGGTTACGGGCAGAATTTTATCGGTGATGGCTATCGGTCATTATTGCTTTCCGATAATGCATTTAACTATCCTTACTTGCGTATAACGACCAATTTATGGAAGTTTCAATATACCAATATTTTTGCCCAGATGCAAGATATTCGGTTTACGAATCCCAATGGTACCTTTCCGCGAAAATATGTGACTTCTCATATCCTGTCTGCCAATATATCAAAACGCTTGAATGTCAGTGTCTTCGAAACGGTAGTTTATGGTGATAGTGCTAATACAAGAGGATATGATTTCCATTATTTAAACCCGATTATTTTTTATCGCCCTTTAGAATTCGCCTTAGGATCATCCTCCGGCAATGTTTTGATGGGCTTGAACATGAAATACAAACTCACCAATAACGCCCATTTATACGGACAGTTTATTTTAGACGAGTTCTATTTCAAAGAAATAACCGCCGGTAAAGGTTGGTGGGCAAATAAATTCGGCTATCAAATTGGTCTCAAATCGTTCAACACATTTGTCCCTAATTTGACAGTTCAAACAGAATATAATTGGGTGCGTCCTTTTACCTATAGCCACCAAGATGTTTATCAAAATTACGGGCATTACAATCAACCTTTGGCACATCCATTGGGATCGAATTTTAAAGAGTCCGTCACATGGTTGCGTTACCGCTATAAACGAGTGATTGGAGAGTTGCAAATCATATATGCTCAGCAGGGTAGGGATACTGCCAACTCAAATTGGGGTACGCGCGTCTATAAAAATTATAATACCCGAACCCAAGATTATAATAACAAAGTAGGGCAAGGTGTCTCGACAAGCACTCTTTTCACAGATGCTAAAATTGCCTATTTGGTCAACCCTAAAACCAATTTGCGTTTAGAATTGGGCGTCACATTGCGGCGATTCAAAACGTCTGTTGAAAAAGGGACGCTTCAAAATGAGACAACAAAATATGTTTATTTCGGTTTGCATTCGGATATAAGGAATAATTATTTTGATTTTTAGGGTGAAAGAAGCATTTAAAAAGCAGTG
>JANPGW010000290.1:0-4106 GCA_031424115.1 Saprospiraceae bacterium
AAATTATACCCCCTCAGTATCCGTGACTACACAACAATTGGAAAAAGCTATTGAAATCCGTGTTAAAGACAACGGCAACGGCATCCCCGACAGTATCAAACAAAAGATATTTCAACCGTTTTTTACCACTAAACCGACTGGTGAAGGGACGGGTTTGGGTTTGTCATTGAGTTATGATATTGTGGTGAAGGGGCATGGGGGGAGTTTGGAGGTGGCTTCTACTGTCCGAGAGGACTCCTTCGGAGAAGGGGTCGGGTCGGAGTTTATCATTCAATTATCAATTTTATAAAATAGTTAAAACCCAATTAAAATGAAAGTATTAACCCTTATTTTATTTCTTTTTTCATTCAATATTTTAGCTCAAAAAAGTGATGTTTTTCGTATTGATAGCTTGCCTATTGAGGGGTTGCTGTTGGATAAAGGATGGAAATTCCATGCTGGAGATAATTCTGAATGGGCGAAGCCTGATTTTGATGATTCGGCTTGGGATGTTATAGATCCTACGAAAGATTTATACGATTTACCTCAAATAAGACAGTCAGAAATAGGTTGGATTAGGCTTAATGTATGGGTTGATAGTAATGTGGCAAAAAAAAGGCTCTCAATTATGTTGTTTCAAAATGGAGCAAATGAAATCTATTTAAACGATGAGTTAATTACTCAAATAGGAGTTATAAGTAAAAACCAAAATAATGAAGTTGCTTTTACCTCAAATGGTCTCCCTTATTCTTGGTGTTTTTATAAGTCTGGAATTCAAAGTATAGCTGTTCGTTTTTCCTTTACAAAAAAAAATCGTTTAAATAACTTTAGAGGGATAGGAAACAAGTTTTTTAAAGCTATTCTCAAAGATATGGATAGTTCTATAAAAATCTATCAACAAAAGCTAAATACTTTATCTATTTTAGATTATGGGAAAGCTGGTTTTTTTCTTTTCATGGGGCTTTTATATCTTTTCTTTTTCTTTTTTTTCAAATCAAATACAGCTAACTTATATCTTGGAACATGGGGACTATTCGGTAGTATTTTGTTCATTATCAACAATAGCTCTATGCTACCAAACCAATTTACGACTTTATATTGGTATAAACATATACTAATTTTGTGTTTAATCATTATGTTCTTGGCAGGATTAAATGCCACATATTCTATCGTTAATTTAAAAAGAAAAATAGCATTTTGGGTTATCACATTCTTGATTTTATTAGCATATCCAATTTTTTTGTTTTTTTATTGGTGGGGTTGGGCTTACCCTTTTATCTTTTTAAATTTTGTTTTAGCGATTGAATACTTTAGAATTAGCTATAACGCTATCAAGCGAGGAGATAATAGAATTAGATTTTTTATCACAGCTTTTTGTATATATGTTGTTTCTCAAACCATATATATTTTAAGTGCTCTACAAGTAATTTTGTTGCCAAAATGGAGTAGTCATCTTATGTCTAATATTGCTATATTATGTTTTCCAATAGTATATGCCCTTGTTCTATCAAAAGACTTTGCCAGTGTTAATATTAAATTGAAAGAAAAACTCATAGAAAACGAGCTGCTGGCCGCCCAAACGATTGCGCAAGAAAAAGAAAAACAACAAATTCTCACCACCCAAAATGAAACACTTGAACAACAAGTAACAAAACGCACTTCTGAATTAAATCAATCGCTTGAAACACTCAAAACTACCCAAACCCAACTCATCCAAAAAGAAAAACTCGCTTCCCTCGGTGAACTCACCGCAGGTATCGCCCATGAAATACAAAACCCATTGAACTTCGTCAATAACTTCTCAGAACTGAGCGTGGATTTAGTAAAAGATTTAAAAGATGAAATCGAAAAACCAGATATTGACAAAGAATACGTTGGGGAATTATTTACGGATTTAGCCTCCAACCAAGAAAAAATCAACCACCACGGCAAACGCGCCAGCAATATCGTCAAAGGCATGCTCGAACACTCGCGCTCCAGTACAGGCGTGAAAGAACCAACCGATATAAACAAGTTCGTGGATGAATCATTAAGACTTTCCTACCACGCCATGCGCGCCAAAGACAAAAATTTTAATGCCGATTATAGCATGGAATTGGATGAAACGATGGGAAAAATCAATATCATTCCGCAGGATATGGGGCGGGTTTTGATTAATTTGATTAATAATGCTTTTTATGCGGTTAATCAACGCAAGCTACTTTCAACCGATGAAAATTATACCCCCTCAGTATCCGTGACTACACAACAATTGGAAAAAGCTATTGAAATCCGTGTTAAAGACAACGACAACGGCATCCCCGACAGTATCAAACAAAAGATATTTCAACCGTTTTTTACCACTAAACCGACTGGTGAAGGGACGGGTTTGGGTCTGTCATTGAGTTATGATATTGTGACGAAGGCCCATGGGGGGGCGTTGGATGTGCTTTCTACTGAGGGGGTCGGTTCGGAGTTTATTATTAGATTACCTTTTAAAACGAACAATCAATGAAATTGAAATTGCTCATTTTGTTTTGCTCCATGGCGTTGAGCATTGGTTTCGCACAAAATCATAATGGAATTGACAGCTTGAAACTGGCACTTAAATCAGCAAATACTGATTCTGCAAAATTTTCATTGCATTTTAAAATATACAGAGAATACGTTGAATTTAATAATGATTCAGCTTTATATCATGTAGAACAGCAAATTGCTATTGCAGAACAAAACAACATGAAATTAGCTCAAGCTGATGGACTTGAAACCAAAGGGTATGTCCTACAACGATTTGGTAAATATGCTGAATCATTACAAACACTTAATCAAGCATTAGGAATTGCAAAGAATCCTATAAATGAAATCCGAAATTGGTATCCAGACTCCTTAGGCAATCCTCATGAATTTCGATTACGAATACTCGGATATATACAACTTGATTTAGGCCATGTTATGGGAAGCACTAATAATACTGAGACACAAGTTTCTCATTACAAAGAAGCAATAAGAGTTGCAACAGAAATAAACGGTTACGAATTGTTAGGGTTGGCAAGTATGAACCTTGGGTCTGTTTATCTTTATACATTAAATGAATTGGATTCAGCCATTCAAATGCAACAAACGGCTCTAAAATCATTTCAAAAAGGAGGGCACAAAAAATGGCTTAGCACTATTTTTGGAATTTTAGGAGTAATCTATTTAAGAAAAAAAGAAAACAAAATGGCTGTAGATTACTTTCAAAAAGCAATACAGGCCTCTTATGAGGTAAACAATCTTGAAAATGTCTTTTTAGGTTACCTCTCCTTAACTGACCATTATATCAACCAGCAGAATAGAGATTCTAGCTTATTTTATGCTCACAAAGCAGGTGAACTGATTCGCCTTCAGCCCGCTGCACTTACTAAAAATTCAGATGAATTGTACTATATTTTATTGTCCAAAAGTTACAAGCTTAATAACAAGGTTGATAGTGCTTACAAATACTTAAATTTAGCCTATTTCTTGAAAGACAGTTCTTATCAAGCTCAAATAAAAAATCTAACTGATGTTCAAAAAATATTATTCGAAGAAAGAACTCGTGCTGAGAAATCAGAAAAAGAAAAAATAGCTTTTCAAAATCGGATTAGACAATATACTTTGCTAGGAGGATTTGGGGTTGTAATGATTGTTGCTTTGCTGCTTTATCGCAACAATATACAAAAACAAAAGGCAAATATCGAATTGGAGAAAACTCTTGGCAATCTCACAGCCACCCAAACCCAACTCATCCAAAAAGAAAAACTCGCCTCGCTCGGTGAACTCACCGCTGGCATCGCCCATGAAATACAAAACCCATTGAACTTCGTCAATAACTTCTCTGAACTCAGCGTGGATTTGGTGAAAGACTTAAAAGATGAAATTGAAAAACCGGATATTGACAAAGAATACGTGGGCGAATTATTTACGGATTTAGCCTCTAACCAACAGAAAATCAACCACCACGGCAAGCGCGCCAGTAATATTGTGAAAGGTATGCTCGAACATTCACGCTCGAGTACAGGCGTGAAAGAACCGACCGATATAAACAAGCTCGTGGATGAATCTATAAGACTTTCCTACCATGCCATGCGCGCCAAAGACAAGAATTTTAATGCCGATTATACCATGGA
>JANPGW010000291.1:0-1567 GCA_031424115.1 Saprospiraceae bacterium
GTAAACACTCAATAGAAACGTAACTGTTTGACCGATTTTTTTTCCTTTTAGCAATTATCATTAATTTAAAAATACACTCCATTAAACGGAAACCCATTTTTAACCTTATTTTTTTAACCTCTTTTTTTAAAAACGAATTCAACTATGAAAGTTAACCACTTGCTCAGCCTTACTTTTTTAGCCACCACGTTATTGATTGGCTGCCAAAAAGACTTCAATGTGAAGGAACCAGTACAATCTGCCCAATCGATTGACCAAAGCCACTATTATGAACCCTCCAAAGCGTATTTAGCATCTCTTGACGCTTTGACTAAAAAGTCTAATTTGTCCACGCGAGCGGCTTGTAATTGGATAGAACTTCCCGCAGGCTCTATCGACGCTCTTGCCCAAGCCGTGAATGACGCTTGCGAAGGGGGCGTTATTTATTTCAAAGCGGGGACACATACCGAAAACAAAGCGATTACCATCACAAAAAGACTCTATTTGGTAGGGGAAGCAGGGGCAGTTTTGAAATTTAAATCACAGTTAGGCGCGGTAACCCCATCTTTTTCTTTCATTGCGGCTCCGGTTCTTCATTTTATGAATGCCCCCCGTTCAGCTGTTTTAGATTTAGACATTCAACCCTTAGATTCAGATGGTTCAACCGCGATATTATTTGAAAATTCCAACGAATCAGCAGTATTGAGTTGTAAAATCACCAAATTTCAATCTGCGATTATAGTTGAGCAATCAGATAGAATGACCATTATGAGGAATACAATAATTTGTTCCAATTCATGGCAAACAGGGGAGTCTGCCAGCGGAGAAAGCATCGTTATTATCAATGGTAAAAGTGCTTACATCAGTGATAACGAACTGAGTAACGCCCTATTTCCTATCTGGCCCTGCGATAAGTGGGGTACCTGTGAAAGGAACTATACACATGATAGTTATTTAGGGATAATCCTCTGTAATGTTCCTCCTGGAGGCTACACTTTGCCGAGTGGGAAAGCTGTGGGTTCATTGTCCCCTACTACCGGTTATAAAGTAAGAAATAATAACTCAACCGACAATTTGACTACCGGTTATCTTGTCATTGATGGTGCTAATAATAATATTATAGAAAACAACAATGCGGCAAGAAATGGCACGTATGATATGGAACTCACTACCGATTCTTACCGCTTCGGTTTCCTAACGCCAAAATCCTATAACAACACCGTGAATGCCGGAGCCTATCAAAATATCAGGATTAAAGATTGTGGTGATAACAATACTGTTGTTGGCGGGATAAAAGTGAATACGGCAACCGACCCTTGTAATTGATGCTGTGTATAAAAACGGGATATACTGAGGGGGGGTAAAATGCGGACAAAAAATGCCAGATGGTACATTTGTGCGCATTTTAACCCTTTTATCACATTAATTAATGCGAATATTGGATTACATAGCCCCGAATGGGGCGGAATACGCTCAACGACGGGTGTAAGCCCGTCGAAAAAAATGACTGTCAAAATGTCTCAGCCCTGAAAGGGCGTAATAATATCTCGCCCTTTCAGGGCTGAAACGAGCCGATGGCTTCTTATAA
>JANPGW010000292.1:0-5565 GCA_031424115.1 Saprospiraceae bacterium
AAAGCGAAGCTTTTTGTCCAAATGCGGAATTACTGTAGAATGGATGAATGATGTTATAAAATATTAATTATTAATATCATTCATCATTCCTTAACCTTTTTACTCATCTTAAAAGTCCCATTGGGCTGAATCGAATAAGCAGCTGTCGCGCTACCATCTTTGATATCGAACCGAACCGAATAACCTTCCAAACCCCTGAGTTTAAATTCATCCGGTTTGCTGGGCATCAATTCATATTCAGGCTGGCCCGGTACGCTCATGCGCAGGATGTCATTTTTGACATATACTTTCACAGTGGCGCCGCTGATGGTATATTCTGCTTCATATTTTTTCAAATCTGCCGGGTTGAGTTTGATTTCGGGCTGTTCTTTGGCAAAAACAATGTCATTTTTCAACGCCGGCTCGAGTTTGCTGTCCATGCTCACAATGTCGCCATCAATATCCATTTGGAATCTGACTTTAACGCCGCCTTCATCAACATCTTCCAATTTCGTGCTGACGAGTTGGAAAACATCGTAGTGAAAATGGACTAAACGCGCCGTGTCTTTTCCAAACGTCACAAAAAGTGCCGTATCATTTTTGAAAACGGTGATAGTACCATAGCCTCCATTTTTGTATTGACCGACATAATCGCTCATGGCATGTGACGGTTGTGTGCCCTTCTTTTGGTTTAAATTGGTGGGTTTTTCATCCTTTTTATCCTCCTTTTTGTCGTCTTTTTTGGGTTTTACTTGCGTCACCCAATCGGTTTTTTCCACGTTTAAAAGGCGGTCGGCGATCCAGTTGCGCACAACACCCGGCACTGCCGAACTGTTTTGATTGACAGAAACAAAGATGCCGATGCTGTCATTCGGATAAAAGCAAGTGGTGGTTGAGAAGCCATCAATATTGCCGCCGTGTTCGACTTGATGATGCCCTTTGTAGGTTTTTATCATCCAACCCAAGCCATAACCGTGGATGAACATATTGAGCTCTCGGCGGTCAGGCACACTTGCCATTGCCATTTGGGGTTTGATGGCTTGGTTGTAAAAATTTGCCGAAAAAATATCTTTGCCATTGTATTTGCCCACGTTTATCCACGTTTTGAGCCATTCACTCATATCTTTGGCGTTGGAAGCAATGCTGCCTGCAGGTTCCATACCGCTGAAATGATAATAATCCAATTTCTTGTTCTCTTTCTTGTCTTCGTTATAGCCATACCCCAAAGAGTAGTCGGCGGCTTTTTCCATAGCGGCAGTACTGTACACCGTGCCGGTCATACTGAGGGGGGTCAAAATGCGCTCTTGAAGGAGCTTTTCCTACGTCTTTCCGGTCAATTTTTCAGCTAAAGCCCCTTGTGCCATGTACATAAAATTGTTGTATTGCCATGTTTCGCGCAAGCCCGCCGACTCCTCAAAGTAACGAACAGCTTTCAGCATTTCAGCGCGGTTAGTCGTGGTGCCTCTTAAATACCACGCAAAATCATGACGGGGTAACCCTGTCCGGTGGGTCATCATATCCCGAGTGGTCACGTTTTTGGTCAGGTTATCATCTTTAAAAATCAATTCGGGTAGGTATTCCGATACCGGTTTATCAAAATCTAAGAGTTTTTCGTCCATCAAAGTGCCTAAAAGGGTGGTGGTAAACGCTTTGGTGCAAGAGCCAATTTGGAAAAGGGTTTGAGGAGTCACCGGCTTTTTGTCTTCCAAATCTTTGTAACCAAATCCCTGAGCGAGGACGACTTTATTTTTTTCAACTACGGATACAGATACCCCCACGGCATTGAATTCTTTCAATATGCGTTGCATAGCCGTGTCAATGCCCGCTAATCTTTTGTCTTGAGCAAAGCTGAGTTGGGTGAAAAGGAGTATTACAAAAAAGGAGAGGAGTAGATTTTTCATTTATTTCAATTTTAGAGAGGTTTACTCAAATCTAATTTTAGAGTTATAACGCTCTTGCAAAATCTCGTTTTTCTACCTAATTATTATAAAAATTGGACTAATCCTGTTTTTATATGGATAAAACCTTTTAATTATCATAATATAATGTGAGGAGATAAACGGATCAACAGATTTACTTAACAGCTATTTCAAACAAAGCCAACGTCCCTTTGTAATGAATAGGCAATCCCTTGGTATTGTCCAAGTCAATGGTTTCCACGTAATTAAAACCGCATTTCACATAGTAATCAATCAATTTAGGATTGTCGCCCCAAGTGTCCAATCGGATATATTCTTTTCCATTCAATTGACAATATTCCTTCGCCCACTCTATGATTTTAGTCACAAAACCGACTCCTCGAAAATCAGGATTCGTCACAATACGGTGAATATAAATGGAAGGTTGTTGGTCTTTTTCGTTCCAAATGACGGCATCATTAAAAGTGATGGCAAAAATGCACGCCACGGCATCGCCTATAACGATTTTCCATTGCCGATTTTCTCGAATTTCAGTTTCAATCAAATCCCGTTCAAAACCCAACCATTGCTTGTTAAAAACCGTTTTTTGATAAGCAATGGCTTTGTCATACATCTCGAATATCATATCAATATCCTCAATTGTGCTATTTTTTATGGTCATTTCTTTATCTTTTAGTATGTCAAATAAAGGTCTTTAATTATAGATTAAACGTTTAAATTCATACTCATAATAACCTCAGTACGCTTTACCACGTTCATACCATTGGGTGCTTCATTTTTCGTAAAACCCATTGATTGATACATATTTAAGGCTACCTCTAATTTATAAAAACTCTGTAAGAATAAGCGTTTACCGCCTTGTTGAGCGGCAAAATCAATGCATTTTTGGACTAATTTTTTGCCTAATCCAGCACCACGAGCTTTTTCACTAACCACCAATTTACAAAATTCGTAGTCTGTTTCATTCAATTTTTTGACGGCAACGACGCCAAGACATTTAGCTCCATTCACGGCATAAAAAGCCATTCCTCCTTTTTGGTCGTATGATTGAAAAGGGTTGTGTACCTCCGCTATGTCTTCAAGCTGTGGCTCGATTTTCATGGTGTTTCGCAACCAGTCAACCCAAATCTGCTCAAAGTAGCCTTCATATTCATTGGAAAATTGCTCAATTCTCAATTCATCATTTAACTTAACTTTGGCAGCCACATCACGAATCACATCCAACAAATATTCAACCGATGCTTTTTGTTTTCGATGGTTAATCAAACACCCCCTCAGTACAAACGTATTATTGAGCTTCGTACCCGTGATGAAAACTCGTCCGTCGGCTTCAAGCGCAGGAATGAGCCGTTGGTTGATGTCTATAATGTCTTTTTCATCCGTAAAATTGCCTTTGTACCTAAAACAGACGACTGCCAAATGAGACGTTGATTTTAACTCAAAATCAGGGGATTGTGTTATTAAATCAGCCAAATAATGGGTCAAATCAATATCTTTTTGAATCATCTCTTGGATGCGTGAAAAACCATACGCTTTAACGGATAGCCACACTTTAAACGCTTTGGCATTGCGAGAAAGCTGAAAATAATGCTCATTAAACTCTAAGCGCGCCGTTTTATCTTCCAATTGTGTATCCAAATAATCGGCTTGTTTAAAATAGGTTTCCCGCATAATGCTCCAATTCCGCACCAAAACACACCCAATTTCAAAGGGCTGATAGAGCCATTTATGAAAATCGAGGGCAATAGAATCCGCATTTTCGATACCTTTATACTGCGTTTTTAGAGAGGGTAGGGACGAAGCCAAGCCGCCATAAGCCCCATCAATGTGAAACCAGATGTGATACTTTTTAGCGATTTCAGAAAGCGCCATTAAATCATCAATAGCACCTGTATTCACCGTTCCGGCGTTGCCAACAACACAAAAAGGTGTAAAACCAGCTTCAATATCGGCTTTAATTTGAGTTTCTAAAGCGTCAATATTGATAGTAAAATCCGCATTAGTCCTAATTTTACGGATGTGATTCGTGCCAATGCCCAATAAAGCGATGCTTTTATCCGTACAATTATGGGTTTCAGTGGAGCAATAAAGCGTAAAAGGTTTTAATCCAAAAAGCCCGTTTTTCTTGATGTTAAATTTTTTAAAAAATATATTCCGAGCCACCGTCAAGCCCGCAAGATTGGCTTCTGAACCACCGCTAACCATTGCGCCACCCGCTTCGGGAGTAAAATCAATCATTTCAGCAGTCCATGCAACCACGCGTTTTTCAATCTCCGTCATGGCAGGCGCTAAATGCCATTTAGTATTATTTTGATTGACGGTGGACATAATCAATTCTGCAATGGTGGACATTTGATTGCCACCCGACATCACATAAGCGTACATATTCGTACCCAGATTGCCCGTAGCACTGTCAATCACCTTATGTTGCACTTCTTGAAAAAGGGGGTCAATATCCATGCTCATCAATGGCAATCTTTCATCAAACCAAGCCGCCACTTCTTCTTGCGATTGGACATTAAAACCCTTTTGAGCTTCTAAGTTTTTGTACTGATTTAAGACTATTTCAGTCGTCTTGCTTAAAATATGGTGAAATTCTTCCTGCGAATAGTCCAAAGAATTATTTTCTTTATCTAATACTTTTTCAAAAAAAAGAGCTCCTTCAACAGGATTGTTGTAGTATGGTGCTATTGGCTGAAAACCTTCTTTTTTATACATCGTAATCGCCGTTTTCATAACGGGTAAGGTGTCCAACACCATTTTTTTATAACCTAACTTATGGGCATATTTAAAGGCTTCGTGCAGTAATTTTTTACCAAAACCTTGACCTTTCAAGGTATCTTGCACATACAGCCTTTTAAGTTCACAAGTACCTTCAGCAATATACTTGATGCCCACGCAACCATTATATTGCTTTTGCGCATCTTCTAAAAGCAGCAAAATACCCTTTGGTTGGGCATAGATTGTATTTAAATTCGCCAATTCTCTATCAAAACCTTGAAAACACAGGCTAAATCCCAATGTTTCGGCATATTCCAACATCAATTTTTTACCTTCTTCAAAGTGCTCTGAGTTTTGAGCAACTATAATTTTCACTTTATCCATTGGGCTATTTTTTAATTAAAATTGATTTTATAGTTTTCATAGATTCAATAAGTGTGTGGTAATCATCTTCCGAAAGTCCGCCAAATGCTTCACTGACTTGGGCGGCGGCACCTTTGTCCAGCTTTTCAAATTCAAGTCGCCCCAGTTGGGTCAGTTTCAAATACATCACCCGCCCATCTGTAGCCGAGCGTTCTTTGGTAATCAATTTCTTTTTTTCAAAAGACTTTAAAATGCGGCTCAAATACCCTTTATCCAGTCCGAGGGTAGTTAAAATATCATTGGCGGTGAGGGTTGCATCACAGCTTATTTCACACAAAACCCGTACTTCTGCAATGGAATCTGCGCTTTTTAAGTACGTTTTATCCAAAAGTCCAATCACTTTTGAATAAAATCTATTAAAGTTTCGGATGTCTTCTATTTGCTCTTGCTTCATGGGGCGAAGATAAAATAAAATAGTTGATTTTGTCAACTATTTTATTTTAAATATTTTCCATATTGTAATTAAACACTTTGAGTGGCTAATACTGAGGGGGTAGGAATTTGATGATTGTGGTACAATAAT
>JANPGW010000293.1:0-1796 GCA_031424115.1 Saprospiraceae bacterium
GCTTAAAATCTTTGCTTTCATAGTAGCGTCCCATTGTAGAGGGGAAAATAATGACGGGATATCCGGCATGACCATAAGTCAGCATTTCGATGTCCCTTCCGATATGTGGCGAGTGCCATTTGAAATATTCTTCTTTCATAAAGAGATATTGGTATTCGTTGTTTCGTCAAAAAAACTTTTCTTTGCTTTTAGCAGCGCAAAATTAACGTAAATTCGTGGAATATTCCTAATTTTGCAATCCGCATTTTCAAAATAAAATTCTTATTACACAATAATTAATTTGTGTATAAGAAATTTATACAATCAATTATTGTTTTTTTCAAAATAAAATTCCGAAAGTTAAAAAATATTAAACTTAAATATCCTGACTTTAAATAACAGGCAAATGAATTTTTTAAAGAAAGTTATCACAACTTTTTCGAGTTCTTCAAGCAATGATAATGAAATAATTGTAAAGCATCTCAATGTGCCTTCAAAATATCTCGAACGGGGTGTTAAAGTGGATGTTTTTTTACCCCCTCAGTATGGACGCAACAGAAAAATGTCGTACCCCACTATTTATTTCAATGATGGTCAGGATATGCTCGCGCTGCGCATGTACGATACACTTACCCAACTATACAGTCAAGGCAATATTCCGCACTGTATCATTATAGCTATTTATTGCAATGATAATCGCATCAACGAATATGGTACGGCTCTCGAAGTGGATTATAAAAAGAGAGGGAATAAAGCGGGCGAGTACGCTGATTTTATGATTCATGAGTTAATCCCTTTGATGCGTTCCGAATATCGCTGTAAACTTGACCCTAAGCACAATACGTTTGCCGGATTTTCTTTGGGCGGGCTGTCCGCTATGGACATCGCTTGGGCTCATCCGACCTTTTTTGGCAAAGTGGGTGTTTTTTCCGGTGCGCTTTGGTGGCGTTCAAGACCATGGACGGAGGAAGACCCGGATGGCGGACGCATTATCCACGACATAGTGCGCAAAAGCCGATTTGTGGAAGGCATGAAATTCTGGTTCGAAGTGGGCACGAATGACGAAGAGAGCGACCGCAACAACAATGGTATTATTGATGCCATTGACGATACCTTGGACTTGATAAACGAACTCACAACATTAGGCTATCGCCCACATGAGGACATTAAATACGTCGAAATTCAAGGTGGCGAGCACAACCCACACACGTGGGGCAAGATTATGCCTGATTTTTTACATTGGGCGCTTCTTTCATGATAATAGTACCATCGATGTATGCGGAATACCATCTTCTAAGTATTCTTCACCGGTAGATTCAAAGCCGAAAGATTGGTAAAATTTTAAAAGATACGTTTGAGCACCGATTTTTATGGGGTCATTGGGGAAAAGCCTTTTCATTTCTTCAATGCTTTTGTCCATCAATATTTTACCGATGCCCGTGCCCCGAACACTCGGAGAACTCACAACCCGCCCGATTGAAGCATATTTGTCATAAGAAACACCCTTTGGCAACAAACGCGTATAAGCCACGAGTTTTCCCTCACCATCGCGTATCATCAAATGCCAGCCTTTCAAATCTCTGAAATCGGCGTCCTGATACGGGCAATTTTGCTCAACCGAGAAGACTTCCAAGCGCAAAGCGATGATGTCGTAAAGCTCATAAACTGTCAAATCGTCGAAGAATTTACAGGTAAATTGTATCATTTTATCGTTTGTTTTGATGTTTTTTAATAACAAATGTAGTTTTTAAAGTTAAATTAAAAAATATATTTGTTGAACCCAAAATTTCATTCTATTTTTGGTTGAACAAACATCA
>JANPGW010000294.1:0-43592 GCA_031424115.1 Saprospiraceae bacterium
ATTTTATATGAAATTGTAGAAAAGGAGTCATTGGTACTCGATAGCAGCGTGCATTACCCTTTCACTGAAGGCGATTTTAGAAGAGTGAAATTAGAGAATCTACCCCTCAGTACAGCTGATGCGGATGCCAGTAAAAAGAAATTTAAAGAATACGTGCAAAAACGATTTGCTTTTGCGAATACGGAAAGTTTTGAAAAATTCATCGAAACGGGTATTCCAAAGTTATCCTACTCGTATGTAGCAACCATTTTTAAACTTTCTGAAACGGATTGGGAAGATGATGAAGGTGAAATATTGGAATACCTGCAATGGATGATGGATACTTTCCAAACAGCACATCCTAATGTGCCTACTTTTATCTTCTTATTTGTTTTACATTTCCGAAATCTACACGATGAAACTAAGGTAAAGCGGCGTAATTTGGATATTGTCAAAAATGTAGAAAAATTCTGTAAAACCAATGAAACGGCTATTTTCCGTGAAATAGTGCCCATTAAAGATATGCACCTCGAAGATTGGCTTTTCAAGCTTGGGGTTGAAAACAGCAATGATTCTCAAAAAGTGATTGAGGCTTTATCAAAATCACTAAGACCCGAAGATAAACTCATGGAAGATGGTGAAGCCCGTTTTCACATGAAAGATGTCGAGCCATTACAGATGAAAGTGGTTCAAACATTTAGAAATCGCTAAATAATATTGAAATTGCAATAGAATTACCATAAAAAACAATCGCTATGTCCACATTTAATATCTATTCCAATGCTGATAAAGGCGTTTTAACCCATATTCAGCCCAATGATAAACTGAACGACCCACAGCTGTATGTGCCTTCAAAAGGCTTAATGGCAGCGGTAAATGTTGCTTTACAATTGAATCAGCCTTTGTTATTGACGGGAGAACCCGGTACGGGTAAAACGCAATTGGCGCATCATATCGCTTATCATTTTGATTTGGGCGCACCGCTTATTTTTAATGCTCAAACGACCTCTCAGGCGAAGGATTTATTTTATCGCTATGATGCCTTAGCGCATTTTCAATTTGCCCAAACGCAAAAAGAGCCTTTGACGGATGAAGAGGTAGAAAGGCGTTTTATCCGCTATCATGGATTGGGTAAAGCAATTCAATCTAATCGCAAAGCGGTTGTGTTGTTGGATGAGATTGATAAAGCACCTCGTGACTTTCCAAATGATATTTTGGCAGCGATTGAAAATCTCGAATTTGAAGTACCTGAGATTGGTAAGCCACCTTATAAGGCAACAGCTGGAAATCGCCCCATCATCATTATGACCTCCAATTCAGAGAAGAACTTACCCGATGCTTTTTTGCGGAGGGTAGCGTATTTCAATATTTCTTTTCCAGAGAAAGAAGAATTAATGCGCATTGTTTCATCAAAAGTAGAAGGGTACAATGCTCAGCAATTGGATGCTTTAATTGCGCATTTTGAAGAAATACGCTCGGGTAAAACGGTGAAAATGCGTAAAAATCCCGCAACGGCTGAATTGATTAATTGGGTTTCACTATTGAAAAAAGGTAATTTCCCAGCTGAAAAAATCAATGACCCCGAAGATTTGAGTAAAGATGAAAGGGCATTTTTAATACAATCTTATTCTGTTTTAGCGAAAAATAGAGATGATTTGAAGGATATTCAAAAAATGGTGCGGGGATAAATGACCAATACCCGCCCATATCAAATCACAGCTGAATTACTGTCCACATTGCGGACTGAAGGCTTCGTATTGGGTATTGGTAAGCATTTACAGATTCAGACTTTATTGCAAAAACTGCCCGCCGATACCTCCGATGATGCCTTAAAACTCGCTTTGATTCCTCTTTTGGCACAATCGCCTTCGGAACAAGAGCGGCTGTATGGTATATTTGATGATTGTGTTAAACGGGTCAATGACACAGAATTAACCGAAGAAGAAAAACAAGAGCTACAAAAAGGAGAGGAAAAAGCGATTACCCAAGCAAAACTTTGGCGCTTCATCATCCCCTCAGTATTGGCACTGCTTTTAGTCTTTTGTGGAGCTATTTGGTGGAAATCAAATCAAAAACTAGCTCCTCCAGAACCTCAAAAAGATACTACTTCTCATTTTACACAAGATACAATTACTCCAGTTAAAGAACAAGTTTCCTATTTCGTCGATAATAAGCCCTATCCATTTCCAAATCACTTAGAGGAATATGATATTGAAGTGTCACCTAACCAGCAATGGCTTTCTAATAATTGGGCGTGGTTGCGTTGGGTTTTAGCAGTGACTTTGACTGTTTTATTATTGGCTTTGTGGCGGTATTTGGTTTGGAAACGGCGGAAATTGGTGGCGGAACAAGACCCCAATGATAAACCTCCTTATTTTTGGAATGTCCACATCGAAAGTGTCAATGACTTTTTGGAACATGATAGTTTTGACCGTGTTTCACAACTATTGCGCAAACGGGCGGATACGGATACTTTGCGGCTCGATATGCCGCGCACCATTCAGGCGACGGTGGAAAAAGGTGGTATGCCCGAATTCCGTTTTAAAAAACAGACAACGCCTTCTGAATATTTGCTATTGATTGACCGTCAATCGGTTCGGAATCATCGGGCGCAGCTTTTTGACAAATTATACGAGGCTTTTAAGGCGCAGGAGATAGAAATTCACCGTTATTTCTATGATTCGGACATGCGGATGTGTTTTGATGAAGCGCATCCTTATGGCATTTCCATCGCGGATGTGCAGCAACGGCATTATCAATCACGACTCATCGTGGTGGGTACAGGCGCTCAGATGCTCGCTCCTTTGAGTGGTAAATTGGCGGCTTGGACGTCCATATTTTCGCAATGGAAAGACCGGGCTTTGCTCACGCCTAAGCCATTGAAAGCATGGGGGTACGATGAGCGGCAATTGGCTTCGGTTTTCACGACACTGCCTTCGACTTTGCAAGGTTTGGGCTTTTGGGTAGAGGAATTGGATATGGGCAATGATGCCCGATTTGAGACGTGGCGTGAAAAAATCCACGATGCGCCCAATGCCCCGATTCAGCCCGATGAGCTCGACCCGATGCCTTTGCTCTCGCTGTATTATGATATTCCAATGCTGAAATGGATTTGCGCCTGCGCTATTTATCCGACTTTGCATTGGGATTTGACGTTGTGGCTTTATTCAGAAGTGAATAGTGAAAAACTAAAAGTGAAAAGTGAACCCTCAACTATTCACTCTTCACTTTTCACTGATTTAACTGAATTAACTCGTCTTTCGTGGTTTGTGTCGGGTGAAATGCCCAATGAGACCCGGGTGGCTCTTATTAATTGGTTGGAAGAGCATGACCCTAAGTTATTGCAGCATTTGCGCTTGGCAATTGCTTTGGAGTTGCAGAAAAACCCACCACCAGCCGATTCCGTAGCATTTGAGCCGTTCCGAATGAGTGTGGCGGTAAATGAATGGTTGGCAACCGATGATGCGGCACGTAAAAAAGAACTTGAAGAGGAAATCAAACAGTTGCTTGAAAAAGGCATTGACCCTGATTTTACTGTCATTAAATACTTGGATAAGCCGCGCACCCAATTGGAGTTTTATATGCCGGAGTCGTGGAAAAAATATGTGTATCCTAAGGGTTTCTCCGCTTTGGGTTGGTTGAAGGAAGTGAAAGACTTGCGGTGGCTTATACCTTTATGGATTTTGGGATTGGTGGCTTTATTTTATCCTTATAATTTCAAAACCAATAATTGCTCCAGCGATAAAATTGTTTCCTTAACGGTGCGTGATATTACCCGTTATTTCTGCTTGGCTGACCCCCTCAGTACTTTGGCGTATCAAGAGCAATTGGTGCATGATGCCTTTGATAAAAACAATCCTACGTTAGCAGATAGCCTTCTAGTACCAGATGCACGTATTAATGGCAAGCTATACAGATATGGTGGCACTAAGACTTATTTCTCGGCTAATAGTATAAAGCCAATAATTTTACACCCTCTCAGTATAGAGCTGCTTTTAAATGACGCCCAAAGGGAAGATACCCTTGTTAAAAAGTTATTAAATGAGCGTGACTGTAATTTTGCGGTTGATTATTACCGCTTAGCAAAGCAGTTTTATGATAAGGGGCAAAAAGATTCCACCTGTTTTTACCTTGATAGAGCTTCAAAATTTGATAGTACAGATGCTGAAATCAAGATTGTGCGTGCTCTGATTTGTAATAGAAAGCCAGATAATGTAGCAAAACCATTAAAAGTTGCCACTATTTTTGAAGGCTCTGTCTTCATAGATGATGATAATACGACGCTCCAACCACTCACTGATGTAAAAGTGGTAGGGGCTGGCATTAGTGCACTTACTAATATTAAGGGGAGATATACTTTTACACTCCCTTCTGACTTTCCATTACCCCAAATTACTTTAACATTTTTGAAAAAGGGATATGAAACGAATATCCAAAATTTTGATATTTATAATACGAATAAATTATTTGATGTGGCTCTAAAGCCCGAAACCAGCAAGCCGAATATCGTAGATACCCCTAAAACGCAACCTGTACCATCGGTGACAACTACCCCCTCTCCGAAGGAGTCCGTTGTGACAGTACCAGCAACAGATACTTCAAAAAGAGATATTGTTACTACGCAACAACCGCCAACAACCAATAACCAACAACCAATAACTATAATAGCCCCCGCCACCGTCCCCGTCAAAGGCGGTACATTCACGATGGGCTGCACAAAAGAACAAGGTGGTGATTGTGGAGATGATGAAAAACCTCCTCACCAAGTCACCCTCAGCGATTTTAATATCGGGCAGTTTGAGGTGACAGTTGAGCAGTACATGCAATTTGTTACTGATACAAAAACACATTACCCTGAATGGTTGGAAGAAAAAAGTGATTATAATATTAAAACGGGTAAAGACGACCATTATAAAAAAATAGGCTATGCCCTACAAAATCCTAAAAATCCAATAGTAGGAGTTAGCTGGGACGATGCAACAGCCTACTGTCAGTGGTTAAGCATCAAGACTGGTAAAAAATACCGCTTACCCACCGAAGCCGAATGGGAATACGCCGCACGAGGCGGTAGCCAATCAAGAAGTTATAAATACAGTGGCAGCAATAATATTGGAGAAGTGGCTTGGTACACTGATAATTCAGATAATAAAACGCATACAGTAGGTACTAAAAAAGCCAATGAATTAGGTATATATGATATGAGCGGGAATGTGTGGGAGTGGTGCAGCGATTCCTATAGCAATTATAGCAGCACTGCTGTTAAAAATCCTACAGGTGCTGGTGAAAAGGGCACTGACCGTGTGGCTCGCGGCGGCAGCTGGGGCCTCAACGCTCAGGACTGTCGTGTCTCGGATCGCCTCAGCGGCACGCCGGCGAATCGCAACAATTATTTGGGCTTCCGTGTTGTCTTCTCCCCTTAGTTTAGGGTAGCTCATTCGGCTTTATCTTTGAGCTAAAAGAAAAAAATTGAGCGGTATGGAGTGGGTATGCGGTGAGGAAGGAGGGACGACGACTGAGCACATACCTACGAAATAAAGCGAATGAGTAATGTGTAAAAAGTTGGGCGAAGCCCAAAAAAATTTTATAAAAAAATACATATTTGTATATGCAAATAAAAATATTTACAATCCCCATCGTGGGTGGCGAGCAATTGAATGATGAAATGAATGTATTTCTCCGTTCAAAAAAGATAGTACAAGTAGAAAGTCAACTCGTAACGCTTCAACAAAGTGCTTTTTGGAGTTTTAGTATCAAATATGTAGAAGAAATAGCAGGTAACTCACCGAACGAAAGAGGAAAAGTAGATTATAAAGAAATTTTAGATGAACCCAGTTTTAAGCGTTTCACAAAAATGCGTGAATTACGAAAAGCATTAGCACAAGCAGAAAATATCCCTGCTTATGCAATATTGACCGATGAACAAATGGCAGGTTTATCAAAAATAGAAGAATTGACCCTTGCAAAAATGAAAACGGTGCGAGGTGTCGGTGAAAAAACAATTGAAAAATATGGTAAACAGATTTTAGAAACCCTAAAAATAGATGAAACGAGCCAATAACCTTTTAGAAAAAGTAGCGGATAGGGATAATCTATATTGGGCATTTTGGAAAGCGAGTAAAGACAAACGACACGCACACGAAATATTGGATTATCAAAATGATTTAGAGAACAATTTGGATATTTTAACAGCCCAAATACTGAGGGGGGAGGTTGAAGTAGGCGATTACCGAATCTTTAAAATTTTTGACCCCAAAGAAAGAGAAATATGTGCCGCAGCTTTCAGAGAACAAGTTCTACACCATGCAGTAATGAATATCTGTCACGATTACTTTGAGCGCGTCCAAATTTTTGATAGTTATGCCAGTCGCAAAGGAAAAGGAGTGCAAGCAGCCATAAATCGTACAAAAGAGTTTACGAATAGATATGATTATTTCCTCAAATTGGATATAAAAAAGTTCTTTGCAAGCCTTTACCATGAGGTTATTAAAAAGCAAGTTCGGCACATTATCAAGGATAGAATAGTATTATCCATATTTGATACAATCATTGAAAGTTATGAAATAAGCCCTCAACGAGGTGTGCCCATCGGGAATCTCACAAGCCAATATTTAGCCAATCATTATTTATTCGGATTAGACCATTTCATAAAGGAAAAACTGCAAATTAAAGGTTACGTGCGTTATATGGACGATTTAATACTCTGGCACAATGATAAAAATCTGCTAAAGGAATCTCAAAAGGCAATCGAAAACTATGTTCTAACCGAATTAGGTTGTTATCTAAAACCTGAATTGCTCAATTTTACAAGTTGCGGTTTGCCATTTTTAGGCTACTGTTTTTTTCCGTATAAACTGAGTTTGTCACAGCGCAGTAAACGACGCTTTTTTGAAAAGTCTGGGAATATTGAAACAAAATTGCAATTACAAGAATGGACTGAATTAAAATGTCAACGTCATGTTCGTCCATTATTATCCTTTATCAAACGCGCTAATGCAGAAGGGTTGAATGTTCAATTTGCTTGATATAGAAATAAGGTATGTTTTCAAAGGGCACTAACCGTGTGAATCGCGGCGGCAGCTGGAACAACACCGCTCAGAACTGTCGTGTCTCGAATCGCAACAACAACACGCCGACGAATCGTAACAATAATTTGGGCTTCCGTGTTGTATTGTCCCCTTAGCTCAAAGATAAAGTCGGATGACTATCGCTGAACAGAAAATTGTCCTGTCCCCGAGTAATCGAGGCAAAAACGGGATATAAATTATATCTCAGAATAGCTGTCTGAGTAGAGATTGTGGATGCAAGAGTCGAAAGGTCAGCTATTCTATTTTGAAATCTATGCACAATTAATATGTAATTGTATGGTTATGGCTAAGTATAGATTTTATATAGAGCCATAACTACCTTTTTTAGACCACTTATGGCTGAATATAATTTTTAATAATATCTAAATAGCTGAAAATTAAACACTATTAATAATTAAAAAGGATTTCACGTTGGGGAAACTTCAAAAGTTTCCCCAACGTAAACGTAAACGTAAACGTAGAGAATCCTCCAAATCATCCTCCCATTCCAGTCCTTTTTTCCAACGCAATTTATCTTTTTTATACGCTTCGTGATACTGTAAAAAGGCTCTACTATCTACACCATCACCACCAAAAAGAGCCAAGCCTTCACGCCGAGCCAGTAGGGTGTTTTTATCAGAAAGATAAGTGTTAAAAGAAGAGTATTTCCAAACCTCATAAAAGGGACTTAATGTATTATGTTAGGGAAACTTTAAAAGTTTCCCTAACATATTTACCGCCAAGGCAGTAAATATACTTATATTTAATTCTATTTCTATTTTAAATGTAAAATAATATTTTTTTTACTGTTCTGACGGTAAATTTTATTAAATAACGATTTAAAATTGAGCTTTTTTAAAAAAATGATTATTTTTACTGGCTAAACAGTAAAAAATGAATTTTCAAGAAATAGCTACACTCGTTCACTTTCACCACAAAAAAGCAGGCATATCTCGTAACGAATTGGCTGACCTCGCAGGGGTGGGTAAAACAGTCGTTTTTGATATTGAACATGGTAAGGCAACTGTCCAATTTCAATCACTGGCAAAAGTACTGGAGACGCTCAATATTCACCTTACTTTTGAAAGCCCCTTAAAACATGAATTTCAACAACTTAAAACGGATACAAAATGAGACAAGCCATCGTAAAAGTTCACGACCATGAAGCAGGTATATTGACTGAAACGGATGATAAGCGTTACCGATTCACTTATCATCAAGCTTATGCAGGCGCACCCGTATCGCTCACTATGCCGATTACTGAGGGGGGGTATGAATACGATACATTTCCACCTTTTTTCGATGGTGTTCTGCCCGAAGGCGGACAACTTGAAGGTTTGTTGCGGGTAAGAAAGATTGACAGGAATGATTATTTTTCACAATTGCTTGCAGTGGGACAAGACCTCGTAGGCGCAGTCACTGTATTTGAAAAATGAACTATTGCCGCATTACATACGAGCCCTGCGGTAATGCCGCATACAGTATAAAAGGTTTGACAACGTTGTCAAAAAGCCTTAAAACACTTCACGACTTGCCATTTTCAGCCGATGAACAAAGGCTTGAAGCTGTGAGCCGTGCAGAAAAAATGAGTATTCAAGGTGTTCAGCCCAAGTTGAGTGCAGTATTGAATACGCGCCAAGAATCTTTTGAAGTCGTTGATTGGGGAGGTACATATATTTTAAAACCTCAAAACAGCGACTTCAAACAATTACCTGAAAATGAAGCTGTCACAATGCGCATGGCTGTACAAGTAGGTATCGAAGTGCCATTATCGGGTTTGGTGGGTTCAAAAGATGGCAGTTTCACCTATTTTATTAAACGATTTGACCGAATCGCTAAAGGAAAAAAGTTAGCTACTGAGGATTTTGCACAACTACTCGGGCGTGACCGTAATACCAAATACGATGCCTCTATGGAAAAATTAGTCGATGTTATAGAGCAATTTTGCACATTTCCTGCCATTGAAAAGGTAAAACTTTTCCGTTTGGTCGTTTTCAATTTTTTGGTAGGCAATGAAGATGCACATCTCAAAAATTTCACACTCATTACCCGCAATACTAAAATTGAATTATCACCAGCCTATGATTTGCTCAATTCTACCATTGTACTGAGGGGGGCTAATGTTGAAGAATTAGCATTGACTTTAGCAGGTAAAAAACGAAAAATGACAAGGGAGTTATTAGTCGCTTACTATGCTAAAGACCGTTTAAAACTTTCAGATAAAACCATACACCAAGTTTTAAGTGATTTTCAAATAGCAATTCCAAAATGGTTTCATCTCCTCAATATCTGCTTTTTATCAGATGATTTGAAGGAAAAATACAAGGAATTATTATTAGAACGTACTCTTGTTTTGGGTCTAAATGTACGTTGATAGATTTTTTCAATAAAATGACTGCTTATCGAACCCGTTCTTTAAGTCTTCCCTTTTTTCCAACAAGAACGGAGGCTGTTGTGTTCAGTCTCAGACTGAACACAATAGCCCCTGCTAAAATGGCACACTTAGCAAAATGGGTGTTTTATAATAAGTGATGGCTAAACCCCGACAGAACTGCCGCGTCTCGAACCGTAACAACAACACGCCGACGAATCGTAACAACAATTTGGGTTTCCGTGTTCTTATTTCCCCTTAGCTCAAAGGTAAAGTCGGATGACTATCACTGAACAGAAAATTGTCCTGTCCCCGAGTAATCGAGGCAAAAACGGGATATAAATTATATCTCAGAATAGCTGTCTGAGTAGAGATTGTGGAGGCATGATTCGAAAGGTCAGCTATTCTATTTTTTTACTTTAAAAACAAACACCCGTGTCAGACACTTTTGAAGTGTCAGACACGGGCATTTGTTTTTCAAGACCCCATTAACCGATAATTCTGTTCTATTGTATCATCAGCTACAAATGTCTCGATTTAAAAAACGATGTTTTTCACCCCCCCTCAGTATATTCCGAAATTATACTTAATTTTGCCCTTTCAAACCAATTTTACGTCAATGGAAAAAAGACTGCGGGTAGCGATATTAGATTTGAACAACAATGTGCCCAATAGAGGCACCACTTACCTCAAACGCATGGTGGAGGCTTATGGCTCTTTGGTAGAGTATGAGGTGTTTGATGTGCGTTTTAAAAATGAAATGCCGGATATGAGTTTCGATATCTATATTTCTTCGGGAGGCCCCGGCAGCCCCTATGATTACACCGGCGGTTGGGATAAACCTTATTTTGACTTATGCGATAAACTCTGGGAACACAATAAAAACCCTCGCACGGAGAGTAAAAAATATGTCTTTTTTATTTGTCACTCGTTTCAATTGGCATGCTTGCATTTCAAAATTGGCGAAGTCACCAATAGAAAGTCCATTTCATTCGGCACTTTCCCTTGTAATAAAACAACTTTGGGCGAGAGCGAGTCTTTTTTGAACAAACTCAAAGACCCGTTTTGGATTGCCGACTTCAGAGATTGGCAGGTTGTGAATGCCGATGATTTGTTTATGCGCCAAAATGGTTTCAAAATAGTGGCTTTAGAAAAAGAACGACCGCACGTTGAATTGCCAAGAGCCATCATGGCCATTCGTTTTTCGGACGAGATGTTCGGTACGCAGTTTCACCCCGAAGCGGATGCCGACGGGATGTTGACGTACTTTAATGAACCTGAGCGCATGGCGCAAGTCGTCAATAACCATGGGGAAGAGCGCTACAATCAAATGATACAAGACCTGTCAGACCAAAGCAAAATCAACCATACACACAAAGTGATTCTACCGGCGTTTTTGAATAATGCAATCGAGAATCTGTTAGAAGTCGCAATGGAAAGTTGAGAGTGAAAAACGAAAAGTGAAAACTACACACCTATTAAAATGTTGAGCCATGCAATACAAACGAATGCCTATTGAAATAGAATCGCCGGAACAAATGGGGTACGATAATGTCCGATACAATCTGACGGAAAGTTCCATGGATGATGTTGCATGGGAGGCTTTGGACATTTCTTTGAAAAGCCTTTTTATCTCTTACGGCGACCATATCGGCAAGCCTGAATTGAGAGAACTGATTATTTCAGACATCACATATCCAACGACAGCAGCCGAAAAGAGCATACCTTTTGATATCAATAATGTTTTAGTCACTCAAAGTGCCGCCGCAGCTCTTTATATTACCCATACTTCTCTGCTCGAAAAGGACGACCATATCATTGTGGTGTATCCCAATTATGCGACCAATATTGAAACGCCGCGCGCCATCGGTTGCGCCATTGATTTTATGGAACTCAAATTGGAGCAGGGTTTTGCCTTAGATATTGAAAAAGTGGAGGCAATGATTCAGCCCAACACCCGCTTGATAAGTATCACAACGCCCCACAATCCGACAGGCAAGATGCTGAATGAGCCGATACTGAGGGGTCTGATTGACATCGTCGAAAAGCACGACATTTACCTTTTAGTGGATGAAACCTATCGAGAATTAGCCTTTATCACCCCACCACCGGTTGCTGCTACGTTGAGCCATCGAGTCATCAGCGTCACTTCCATGTCTAAAGCTTATGGTTTGCCGGGAATTCGTATCGGTTGGATACTGTGTCAAAATCCGGCTTTGATGGAAATGTTTTTAGCCGCTAAAGAGCAAATTTTTATCACCAACTCCATTGTGGATGAAGAAATCGCTTTTCAGTTTTTACAAAATAAAGCCCGCTTTTTCCCAGCCATACAATCCAAAGCTAAGGTGCATTTGGAGATCTTGAAAGATTGGCTCGGTCATCAAAAGTATTTGGATTATGTGCTACCCGAAGGTGGGGTCGTCTGTTTCCCCCGCATGAAAGAGATTGTTGACGTTGAGACATTTTATACCCTTCTGAATAATAAGTACGAGACCTATGTCGGTCCGGGTCATTGGTTCGAAATGGATAAACGCTATTTCAGAATTGGTTTTGGCTGGCCCACCACTGAAGATTTGACCATCGGATTGAGCAATATTAGCAAAGCCTTAGAGGAGGCTGTTGTGGTCTAAATGTGCTCTTTTTTCCTTAAAAGCACTTCCTTCTCTTACTGAACATCAAAATTATCGACCAAAGTGCGAAAATAATCTACTAAATACAGTACTATGTGTTGCATGATACCAAGCAATAGATATATCTTTGCATCATGAATACAGAAAATGCGAAACAACAAATGCGGAAAGGAGTATTAGAATTATGCGTCCTTTCCATCATAGCCTCTCACGATGAGGTATATCCGGCTAACATCAAAGATGGATTACAAAAAGCCGGTATGGAGGTCGTAGAGGGCACATTGTACCCGATGCTCACGCGTTTGAAAAATTCGGGACACTTAGCTTACAGTTGGCAGGAGTCGGAATTTGGGCCCCCTCGTAAGTATTATAAAATGACAGACGTGGGAAGGGTCTTCCTCAACGAACTGCGCGAAGCTTGGAATGAGTTTACCGACTCTGTTGACAAGGTTGTCAACCCCGCTGAATAATGTTTCACTCAATCACCTTATTATCGCAACTAAAAAAATGAACAAGGTCTTAAATATAAATCTCGGAGGGCTGCCTCTCATTATTGATGAAGATGCCTACCGCTATCTGGAAAACTACTTACAATCTCTTCACAATCATTTCCGCAATTCGGAAGGATATGAAGAAATCATGAATGACATCGAGGCGCGTATCGGTGAACTTCTGAAAGAAAATATGGGCAAACGCTCAATTGTGATGATACAAGATGTGAAAAACGCCGTCAGTGTGATGGGGACACCTGAAGATTTCGGCGCGGAGTCTATTTCTGAAAATGAACCCTATAAAAAAGCGGAACATACTGAGGGGGGGGCTTCTGCCTCTATCAAGACAGGCAAACGCTTGTTCCGTGACCCCGAGAATAAAGTGGTGAGCGGAGTTTGTGCCGGTATTGCGGCGTATTTCGGTATTCAAGATGCTATATGGGTGCGATTGGCTTTTTTAGCCATCCTTTTCTTTTTCGGGACAGGTATTTTACTGTACATCATTTTGTCCATTATTATACCCGAAGCCAAGACTACCGCCGACCGTTTGGCGATGCAAGGCGAGCCCATAGATGTGAATTCAATCGCCAAATCCGTTGAAAAAGGGGTAGAGGATTTGGCTAAAAAAGTCAATGAGTTTGGAAAGCCTGAAAATCAGGAACGTTTCACCGCCCAAGTGAACCAAGCCAGCAGTAAAATAGGTGGGATTGTGCAAACCGTATTGCACGGTATGGGCGGCTTATGGAAAATTGTCATCGGAGCAATTGTCATCGGTTTGATAGTCGCCATGTTGGTATCGTGGGTGAGTGGTGCTATCGGATTAGCCATGACATATCCAATATTCGGCTTTTTGACAGACTCCCATTTAGCCCCACCCATGGCTATTTTTTGTGCTTTCCTTTTAGTATCCATACCTATTGTCTTATTGGTATTGTTCCTTCGCCGTTTATTCTTGCACCGCCCAAGCAATGGTTATGTAGTCGGAAGCCTTTGGGCGGCTTGGTGGATTGCCGTCTGCGTATTAGGTACTCTCGTCGGAAAAACGGCTAAAGACTTTAATCAAAAAGCGGAATATTCTCAGGCTATCGAATTAGCCACTCCCAATGCTGAGATGCTGACAATCAAGACTTTGAATAATCCATATGGTGATATCAACACTCAAATAGGGAGTCTTCGCGTGTCTGAAGATTATTTATTGAGTTATGATGTACGGGTGCGGATAGTCAAAAGCGATAATGATAAGTTTGAATTGGTTAAAAACACCTATTCACGAGGTAAAAATCAAGAAGAAGCCCGTCGCTACATGAGTAATATTGACTACAAAATTGAAAATGTTGGCAATGAATTGCGTTTCGCCCACGAATTCCAGATTTTGAAAGGCAATAAATGGCGGGATCAAGGCATCAATTTGACTCTTAAAGTCCCTGTGGGTAAAAGAATTTTGGTTAAAAAAGACCAAAGACATGGCGAATTTGTGGATGTGGATTTTAATGAAACCGGCGATTGGGATGAAAATGAAGCTTGTTGGGACGAACAAGAAGCCATTTGGGAAATGACGAAAAATGGCTTAAAATGTATGAATGAAAAAAAGAAAGATGAAGAATAAAATCTCTTATTGGTTTGACGAAAACACCCCTCAGTATGACGGGGTGTTTTTTTTCTTTATATCCACTGCCGGATTGCCCGATTCATGTTTTGATTTTACAGTGCCAATCATCGCCAATGCAACCAAGCGTTCAGGGTCAAAATTGGTAACAACGGAAATAATTTTGTAGAATTGACCCTCGGTTTTAGCATCATACGTCGCTTTTATTGTAGCCGTTTGACCCGCCTCGATAGGTTCTTTTGGGAATTCTGTAACGGTACAATGACAACCCGTATGGACATCTTTAATAAGTAGAGGTTGATTGCTGTTGTTTTTGAGCCGAAATTCTGCTGTCACAGGCTTGTCAAAAGGCACTTCGCCAACGGTTGCTCGCCACTGCCATTCTACTTTTCCTTTATTGAGTGTTGGATCTTCGTTAGCAATTATTTGGGATTGAGTTTGGATGGAATAAAAAGACAGTAGAACGGATAAAGAAAGCCTGTGAATCATATACATGTCATTCAGTTTTTTGTTTACTCACTACAATATTGATTAGGTGAAACCTTCTCCATGAAAAATTCATGCCGATTTAAACCGGTCAATCTACTTTATCGAAAGTCATAAAAGGCATCCTATGCCGAGTACCCGTGCTGTTTGCTGAAGCCAATTAGTTTGTCATAAAAACTATTTCTTAAATAAATCGTTATAAAATTCATCAATTTCAGTCAAAAATCAAACTTATTTAATGAACCGTTTAATTTGGCGGAAAAAAAACTAATTTTGCTTTTTGATTTTTCGGTAAAAATATTTAAAACAAAAAGAGTAAAATCTTCTATAGTTGTAGTTATGACGATAAACAATATTTTTAAAATACAACAATAACTGTAGAAAACTCAAACTCCATCCTTATCATCTGTGCTGTCAATAAAATTCTTTTACCATTTTGGTCGCTATCTGACCATGTTGCGCACATCAATAGCGCGACCTGAAAAGTTTAGGATGTACTGGAACGAGACCATGCGTCAGATGAATGATATCGGCATCGGTTCAGTTGTCATTATCGCTTTGATTTCAATCTTTATAGGTGCAGTCTCGGCGGTTCAGTTTGCGTATCAACTCAATGGGCAACTTGTGCCGCGCTACTATATCGGCTATATTGTCCGAGATTTATGCATCATCGAGTTGTCTCCGACGGTTTCATGCCTCGTTTTGGCCGGAAAAGTAGGTTCCAACATGGCAGCTGAAATTGGCGGCATGCGTCAGAAAGAGCATATTGACGCCATGGAAGTCATGGGTGTCAATACGGCTTCTTTTTTAATAACCCCTAAAATTACAGCAGCATTGTTTGTTATACCATTATTGGTAGCTGTTTCAGCCATTATTGGTATAACCGGTGGTTATATTGCCAGCGTACCGACTGATTTGCTGTCGCATACAGATTATACACGCGGTTTGCGCTCGTTTTTTGTTCCTTACAATGTGTTTATGATGTTCGTTAAAGCCATTGTTTATGCTTTTTTGTTGACATCCATTTCCTGTTATCAGGGATATTATGTTAAAGGCGGGAGCATCGAATTGGGTCAAGCCAGTACGAATGCGGTGGTGTACAGTGATATTGCTATTTTGTTAGCGGATTATATTATTACAATCGTTTTAACTCAATAAAATCACCCCCGACCCCGAGTACTCGGGGCGGATAATACCTCTCAGTGTATAATGATTCGAACAGAAAATATCAAAAAGTCATTTGGAGAACATGAGGTACTTAAAGGTATCAGCGCTATTTTTGAGTCGGGTAAAACCAATCTGATTATAGGACGAAGTGGTGCGGGTAAAACGGTATTACTCAAAACGCTCATTGGGCTGGTCGTGCCATCCAGTGGCATCGTGTGGTATGATGATGTGAATTTTACAGAATTAGATAAAAAGCAAATCAGAGCTGTGCGCATGCAAGTCGGTATGCTTTTTCAAGGTTCCGCTCTTTTTGACTCCATGACCATTGAGCAAAATATCCGTTTCCCTTTAGATATGTTCACCAATATGACCCGCAAGGAAAAAGATACACAAGTAAATATATGTCTTGAAAGGGTCAGCCTAACCGGTGTCAATAAAAAATATCCTTCTGAAGCATCCGGTGGCATGCAAAAACGCGTGGGTATAGCGAGAGCAATTGTTTTAAATCCTAAATACCTTTTCTGCGATGAACCTAATTCGGGTCTTGACCCTAAAACGTCCATCGTTATTGATGAGTTGATAAAAAGTATCACTATCGAAAAAAATATTACGACTGTTATCAATACACACGATATGAACTCCGTGATGGAAATTGGCGATAATATCGTTTTTATTCACGATGGCATGTTAGAATGGCAAGGGAATAAAGATCAGGTATTAGATAGCGATAATCAGGAGTTACAATCGTTTATTTTTGCTTCACCATTCTTACAGCGGCTTCGGGACAAATCTCGTGGTATTATTTCTACACATGATTAATTTCCCCTTCTTCTTTTCCTTTTATACTGATGGTGTGGATAAAAAGCTAATTTTGGCTTAAAATCTTATTGTTTAAGAAATTATGAGGGAATGTAGGCGGTGCCGGTTTTGACCCGTCATTCTTTCCTTTTCTTCGTAACAATTCCAATTTTAAGCTGTCCAATCCTTTCCGCATCGCCCAATGGTGGTTGGCTGAAAACAAAGGTTTCATGATGAAAGATAAATACTTCAATAAGGGCTTTTCGGCAGAGAGTTGCCAATCATAAACAATATGGCATTGAGAGCCTTGTTGAGTGAATGTCCAAGTTCCACGTCCCACAAAATCACCATAAGCCTCCAATGAAAACCCCGAATGCGTTTGCGGATGGACTTCAGTGACCTTAAATTGCCATTTTAGGGTGTAGGGTAACCAGCCTTTAGTAAAAAGTTCGACTCTTTTTCCCAAGCCATCCGCATCCCCCTTTTGGCGTGTAACCACATCCAGATAGACAGAGGGCCACCAACGTGACAAATCGTCGGCTTCTTTGAGAATGGTATAAACTTCTTTACAGGTGGCGTCAACTTGCCAGTGTGTTACGAAATGATAAAATCCAGTTTTCATTGTGGTAGAGTAAAAAATAAGAAAATCATTCAAAAAAAGAAGCAGCGAGGCTTGCGAATACCCGAACATTTTTGGAATACTAACATTTTGATTAAATACCTCACTGCCTCCTCACGGAAACCAAATCTATGCTTACGAATTGTTTCTCTTCAGAAGAAATTGTCTAATCCATATAAAAAGATACGAAGAAAAAATAAGGTTGGATTTTTCAAATATAAAAAAATCAGGTGAGCACACGAGGAAGGTACATTTAATTCCATTGAGACAAATCAAAAACCCAATTGAGAACTTTATACAAGTCTTCAATGCGGCTGCCGTCGGGCTCCACCTGCCAATAAAAAGGGGCGATGGTCAATCGGAAATTGACAAATATGAGGAAAATAAAAATAAAGAGATTCAAATATTTAAACCAAGACATTCTACTTTTTAATACTTCATTGATATAAAAAGCCATGCCTAAGCCCAGCAACGGGTAATAATCAATAAAAGACCGATAGCCAAACGCATGACCAAACCACCACATGGGCCAACTGGCAAAAGCGTAGGTAATGACCAATAATATAAAAAGAATAAGCCTGCCATTCATTACATTTTTCCACGCCATCCATACGATACCTCCAATAGCAAATGCCATCAAAGGGGTGTACAATAAGAAACCATTACAAGGGTGAAAAAATATCTTGTAAAATTGAGGCGTCACCCAGCTGAATGTCACATTATGCATCACTTCATAAATATTAACTATCCATTTGCCGGAAAGATAGTGCCAATAGTACATCTGAGGCAAAGCCAGCAATACCCCGACAAACGGAATAAGCCACAATATTTTCAAGTTTTTAAAAAACCATTGCAGGCGGTTTTTTAAATCATTGACCGAGTAAACGTTAAAAAAAAGAGCTAAAGGCGCAAACATAATATTAGTAGGACGAATCAAAGCAATCATTCCCAGTAGAAAACCAATCAAGAGTGTCAGGCGTATTGAAGTTGTGGTTTGGCTCGGGTGAATAAGTTGTATATTATAAAATTGAGGCAAATAATACAACAGTGCAGCCGTCAAACAAAATGTAAAAGCATGGCTCATTGTTGGTTCACGCATGGCATAAAACATAAGATTAGTACCGAAATACACCACGATTAAGGTAAAAACCACTGTTTTTTTATTGGCGAAGTACCCCCGCAATATTTTATCCATGAAATACAAACCCAGCGCTACATAAAAACAACCGGCAAATAAAAAAGCCACACATATATCATTCGCATTAGCGTTGTCGGTTGGAAAACCATGGATGGCACGATTCAATTGCGCCAAAAAGAAAAAAGGCGCTTCCATGAGGGCGATGCCATATGTGAATCGGGTCGCCATTTTATGGGTATTCGGGTAAAATTTATATTCAGCCGGCGTTCTTGTGGGGTAATTTTCAAAAGTACCATAAATAAAAACTGCCGGCAGATACATGTAATATCCTTCGGCATCAGATGTCAAAAAGTAATCTTTATGGTTATGATGGATAATGGCTGACCCTAACCAATAACTGAGTGCAGCCAATATGAGATAATAGCGAAATTTCATGCGCAACTAGTCTTTTACGCGGTTTAGCCCCATGGCTTGTAGCATCCATTTGGGCAATGATTTTTCCGGATTCCGATTTTTGAGGTTGAGATACCAGCCCAATTTTTTCATAATCGGTACTTTATGCGTTTCTACAAATTCAATCAGAGTACCATCAGCATCTTCAATATAGGCAAATATGCCCGCTGCCTCGCCCATATCGAATGAATTGGCGCTATCCACCGTAAAAGTGTACCCCTCAGTATAGCAACGATTTTTGAGGTCATCCATCCCGTTGACATCGAAACACAAGTGTATGAAACCACACTCACCCCAAAATCGATTTTGAAAAATTTTATTCGGTTTTCTTTCAAAAGTTTGTACTAATTCAATCTCCGTAGCCCCTAACAAACGACTGAATGCACCGACTCTCGCTGCTGAATGCCGCAACAAAACTCTATTCATGGGGTGTTGCCCACCCGGAAGGCTTTTAAAATCAGGAAAAATGTCCGTTTTAGAATAGACTATTTGGTCGTATTTGAGTATATTTTGAAACAAATCAGCCGTTTTTTCAATATGAGTCGTTCCGATAAAAACACCATACACGCCACCGGTTAGTTTACCGGTTTTTTGAAACCAATCTTTTGATTCGACGATTTGAAAAACATTATTGTAAGGGTCTTTCACCCAAAAGTGTGATTCTCGATTGGGATTCAGTACGATTTCCGACAGAATTTGAAGGTTGTTTTTTCGAAAAAAATCATACGTTTTTTGAATATTGAAACATTTAATTTTAACGGCATAAATACCTGTATCGCCCAGCATCACTTCAAAAGCGGGATACTGAGGGGTGTGTTGAGTATGTTTCCATATTTCGAATCCGCCACCGCCTTGCATGTTAATGGCTAAGACAGCGTGGCGCGCCCGCGGCTGCCCACCGGTATAAGGCAACATTAAACCGGCTACCGCCTCCTCGTCAAAAACAGGTACATCTACGCCGAAATAATGGCGATACCATTTCCATGCTTCATAAACATCTTTGACGCCGATTCCGACTTGTTGTATGCCACTAACAATATAACTCATTAAATTTAGTTTACATATAAAAAACAAAATGACGACGCAACTCACGTCACGCCGTCATTTCAGGTATTTTTTTTAAACAGACGCTACCGATTCTGCAGCATATACACCGGCTTTAAGCTTTTCAGCGACGCTTCCGAATGCTTTTAGGGTAATGTCTATATCTTCCTGAGTATGCACGGCTGTAGGAATCAAACGCAAGAGCATCATCCCTCTCGGAATCACCGGATATACAACAATAGAGCAGAAAATATTGTAATTCTCACGCAAATCAGTTATCAATTTTAAGGCTTCTTCTACTTCGCCTTTCATGAAAACAGGCGTTACGCAGGTATTTGTGGCACCTAAATTAAAGCCCATTTTTATTAATCCCTCTTGAAGAAGGCGAACATTTTCCCAAAGCTTATGGCGAAATTCCGGGTGCTTTTTCAACAACTCCAAACGCTTTAAAGCACCAATAACCAATGGCATGGGCAACGATTTTGCAAAAATTTGGGAGCGAAGATTATATTTCAAAAACTTGATAATGTCTTTATTGCCGGCAATAAAAGCACCGATACTCGCCATGGATTTCGCAAAAGTGCTGAAATACAAATCAATCTCATCTTGAATACCTTGTTCTTCACCTGCTCCGGCGCCTGTATCACCTAATGTGCCATAGCCATGAGCATCATCAACGAGCAACCGGAAGGAAAATTTATCTTTCAAAGCTACGATTTCACGCAAACAGCCTTGTTCGCCCCGCATACCAAAGACCCCCTCAGTAATGACGAGAATACCGCCACCGGTTCTTTCAGCTGCTACGGCGGCTTTTGCCAATTGGCGTTCGCAACTAATCGAATCGTTGTGCTCAAATGCAAAACGCTCACCTAAATGCATACGAATACCATCCATGATACAAGCGTGACAATCTTTATCATAAACTATGACATCCCTTCTGTCAACCAAGGCATCTACGATAGATAAAATTCCTTGATAACCAAAATTCAACAAATATGCAGCTTCTTTTTTGACGTGTGCTGCCAGTTCACTTTCCAGCTGATTATGGTATTGGGTTTCACCGGACATCATACGCGCACCCATCGGATAAGCCAAACCCCATTCAGCCGCCGCATCCGCATCCGCTTTGCGTACTTCGGGATGATTGGCTAAGCCAAGATAGTTATTTAAACTCCAGACAATTTTTTCTTTACCATTAAATAGCATACGATTGCCCAAAGCACCTTCTAACTTTGGAAACATAAAATAGCCTTCTGCCATGTCTGCATATTTGCCTAATGGGCCAGGCGTCGAAAGTCTCTTTTCAAATAAATCCATGCTTTTTCTATTCGTTTTAAAATTAATATTGGTGCTGTTTGACAATTCTTTAACCAAAATCGCTTTTTCTTGATATTGAGGGGGGGTATCTGTTGTATCAGAATCTCCCATTTCAGCCTCAAAGATAGCTTTTTCTATTTTATCTTCATCGGTTTCATCATTGATAAATCCTTTTTCACGCATCCAATCGTCATTATATACTTTCCCAATATAGCGGCTCCCATGATCATGACATAAAACGACCACAACATCATCGGCTTTCAACAAGTGTTTGAGTTGTAAAATACCTTGCACAGCTGCCCCTGATGAATGCCCCAACCATAACCCTTCATTGGTCACCATTCGGCGAGCCATTAACGCAGCATCTTTATCCGTTACTTTTTCAAACCGATTGATAACACTGAAGTCCATATTATTCGGAATGAACTCGCGACCGACACCCTCCATGGAATAACTATAGATTTCGTCCTCATCAAAAACCCCTGTTTCATGATATTTTTTCAGAATTGACCCATAGGCATCAATGCCCCAAATAAGGATATTAGGGTTTTGTTCTTTCAAAAAGCGAGCAGTACCACACAGGCTACCACCGGTTCCGGCAGGAGCGACGAAATGCGTGATGCGCCCTTTGGTTTGAGCCCATATTTCAGGACCGGTTGTATCGTAGTGCGTCTGAGGATTATCCGGATTGTCATATTGATTCACCCAAAAAGAATTAGGAATCTCTTTACTCAGTCGTTCAGCAACGGCATAGTATGAACGCGGGTCTTCCGGTTTAACTTTCGCCGGGCACACAATCACTTCCGCCCCCCAAGAACGAAGCATCTGGATTTTCTCCTTCGATTGTTTGTCACTGACAGTGCAAATACATTTATATCCCTTTACGGATGCGACCATTGCTAAGCCGATACCTGTGTTGCCCGACGTACATTCTATGATGGTTCCATTGGGTTTTAGCAAGCCTAGTTTTTCAGCAGATTCGATGACTCGTAAAGCAATACGATCTTTAATGCTCAATCCCGGGTTAAAGGTTTCAACCTTTGCTAAAACTATTGCTGTTACATCTGCAACAACTTTATTGAGTTTTATGAGTGGCGTTTTGCCTATTGTCTCAAGAACGTTTTGTTTATATTCCACAAGCTATGATTATGTAACAAATAGTTTGGTTTGTTTATTCCGTTGGCAAGATAAAAAAAGAACCTCTTATCTTGTACACCTTAATAGTAGTTTTGGTTGTTTATTGATAAAAAAATAATTATATCACGCTTTTTTTACAAAAATCATAAATCTTTCATATTATCAAAATAAAACAAATAATTATTTCAATAAACAGCATTTAATAATATTGTCAGATTAAAAAAAAGTGGTTTCTCACTTCTCCATCATAAAAACTCTTTTTTTAAGTGAAATATTATTCTGCGTAAATTTGATTCTCAAAATATTGTGTTTGCCCGGTAGATTTTACAAAAGGTTTGCATTCTTTAAATGAAGGTGCTTTATTTACACAATGTGCTTTTTATGCACAAAAGTAGGGGATTTAATAGATCGCACTTATTGAATCAGGTAAAATTTATCACTTTTATTGCAGAATTTAATTTCATATTCTCTTGTCTTGTAAAATTTAATTCTGAAAAAAAAATCTTCAAGCCCATACAAACTTTTTTTCATGGGTTTTTACACTTTTTTTGATTGTTTTTTACACTTTCACTATAAAATTATGTTGTTTTACAGCACAAAATTATTGAAGGACACAATTTTTAATAGCATAATATGAAAGTAATTCTTGGTTTATTCTTCGGACTATACCTTTGCACTTCTGCCAATGCTCAACTCGCAGAACCTGTTCAATGGTCATTTCAATCTGAAAAAATAGGAGCGGATGTTTTTAAAGTAACCTTAACGGCTACCATCGATGAAGGTTGGTATGTTTATTCGCAAGATTTGGCAGGCAAAGGTCCCGTTCCCACACGTATTAAATTTGATAGCAATCCGGATATTGTTTTGGAAGGAAAGACTTTAGAAACGGGCAATAAGAAAGAAGTATTCGACCAAAATTTCAATACCTCTGTTACTAAATTGCAAGGAAAAACCACTTATGAGCAGCTCGTGAAATTAAATAACAAGGGTACACTATCAATAAAAGGCAAACTTTTGTACATGACTTGTAATGGCGAAATGTGTATGCCGCCTAAAAATATTGATTTTAACATATCATTGAAACCTTAATTAAAAACTATATTGTTGAAAGAAACGTTCAAGAGGCAGTTGGTCTGAAAATACCAGCTGCCTCTTGATATTTTATGGATTTTACATTATTTTTCGCCATTATTTTTAAAAAAAAGTAGTTAAACCACCTTTTGTTTTATTTGAGTGTATAATCCTAAATTGAGCATATTTATTTTTAAAAACAGCCCGATAATGAAAAAGTTAATTTTTATTTTTTCTCTATTTTTTATAATAGCAAACAGCCTTTCAGCCCAAATTCTGAATCCGGTTAAATGGTCTTTTGAAGCAAAAAAAGTTAATGATACCGAGTTTGACCTTGTAGCTACTGCTAAGCTTGATAAAGGTTGGAATATTTACACCCAACACATCAATGGCGATGATGGACCCATTCCGACAAAGTTCAACTTCAAACAGACCCCTCAGTATCAACTGATTGGCGGTAAACCCAATGAAGTGAGCGACCATAAAAAAACGGGTTATGACAAGATATTCGCCATGAATGTAACGAAGTTCAGCGAATCTGTTCAGTTTATCCAACGAGTAAAACTAACAGGAACTTCTGCACAAGTTTCGGGTAGTGTCGAATATGGTACGTGCGACGACGAAAAATGCTTGCCTCCACAAGATGAGCCTTTTACATATAACCTTAGCGGAGGATCAAATTCACAACGCCCCGCCACTCCGGCTACAACTGCTCCGTCAACGCCAACTGCAAAAACGCCGCCATCTACTCATCCGACAAAAAATGGTGGCGCTGCCGTACCACAGCCTGTTGTGCCACAGCCCATTCAAAACAATCTTCCGAAAGGCTTAAAAGATCGCGCCTCTTGGGCTTTTGAATCTAAAAAAATATCCGATACAGAATATGATGTCATTTTAAAAGCCACCATCGAAAAAGGTTGGCATATCTATTCTCAGTTTTTGAAGGGTGAAGGTCCACTACCCACAAGTTTCAGTTTTGAAAAAAGCAATAATTTTCAGCTGGTCGGTAAAGCCAAAGAAGAAAGTCCCAAACGCAGTGAGCATAAAGAACCCGTGTTTGACAATATGACTGTGGTGGATTTTTCTGAATCCGCTACATTCACCCAAAGAGTTAAAATTAAAAATCCTGCTCAAGCCATCAAAGGGACTCTTGAATATATGGCTTGTAACGAAAGCCAATGTACGCCACCTATTGAAGTGCCTTTTTCGTTCAACCTCGCAACCGGTCAAGGGAGTGAAGTAGCCGAAACAGGGCTTCCTACACCAACCGAACAAATTACGGCATCTGTATCTAACGTCAAATCAAAACCTTCCGATTTCAGTTTTGATAAAACTGACGAGAATATCAACTGTGGTACTGAGGGGGTCGTCAAAGAGGATTCTAAAAGCCTTTGGTTAATTTTTTTATTGGGATTTGGCGGTGGTTTGGTGGCTTTGTTGACCCCATGCGTCTTTCCCATGATTCCCTTAACCGTCAGTTTTTTCACTAAGGGTTCAAAAGATCGCAAAACAGGTTTGAGAAATGCTTGGCTCTACGCCCTTTCAATCATCGTTATTTATGTGTCTATGGGGCTTTTGGTCACCGGACTTTTTGGCTCTGATGCTTTGAACAAAATTGCTACCGACCCTTGGGTTAACTTAGTATTTGGTATCCTATTCCTTGTTTTTGCGGTGTCTTTTTTCGGATATTTCGAAATTACATTACCCAATAGTTGGACAAATAAAGCCGATACTGTATCACATAAAGGCGGCTTGGTCGGTATATTCTTCATGGCTTTCACGTTGGCATTGGTGTCTTTCTCCTGTACGGGGCCTATCATTGGAACTCTCTTAGTACAAACCGCCACGACAAGTAGTGTATCATTAGGGCCCGCTATTGGTATGTTGGGTTTTGCAACCGCTTTGGCATTGCCCTTCGGTTTATTTGCGGCTTTTCCCGCTTGGTTACAATCACTACCAAAGTCCGGTAGTTGGATGGACGATGTTAAAGTCACGTTGGGTTTTGTGGAGGTGGCTTTGGCTTTTAAATTTTTCTCCAATACAGATTTGATAAAAGGATGGAAATTTTTGCCTTACGAAGCCTTTTTAGCCATTTGGATAATGTGCGGTTTGGGTTTGGCTCTATATCATTCCGGTATTTTAAAATTCAAAAAAGATGCCCCACCCAAAAAATTCACTACACCACGTGGCATTTTGGTCGCACTTTCATTAGCGGCTGTTGTGTATTTAGGTATGGGTTTCAGATACAACCCGGCTATCGAAACCTTTCAGACGCCTGAAATGGGAAGCGGTATTTTTCCACCGGCTGGTTATAGCTATATTTATCCGCAAAAATGCCCGTTAAATCTGAATTGTTTTCACGATTTGAATGAAGGTTCAACGTACGCTAAAAAAGTCGGCAAACCTATTTTGTTGGATTTTACAGGTTACAACTGCGCCAACTGTCGCAAAATGGAGGAAAATGTGTGGAATAAACCCGGTGTCATGGAATTGATTCGCGATAAATACGTGCTGATTTCGCTCTTCACAGATTCTAAAGCCGATTTGAAAGCACCTTATGCGCCTTATACATCGGCTTTTGACAACAAACTCAAGGATACTGAGGGGGAGATGTGGACAGACTTAGAAGCCACATATTTCAATAAAAACTCTCAACCTTTCTACGTTCTGTTGACCCCTGATTTAAAAGTGTTAAATGCTCCGGTTGCCTATACACCCCAAATTAATGAATACAGCGATTTCCTGAAATGCGGATTGGATAAATTTTCTGTAGTCGGTTCAAAAGTTACTGAATTATCTTCACCAAAATAAAGTCCTCCAATGGATGAAATCCCCAAAAAAAGACCTGTTGATACTCCAACAGGTCTTTTTTTTAAGAACTAAGAATCTCGTCACTCCTCGGAAACTTTTCCTTTTTTCAATTTTTTGTTTTTTTGATACAACACATACGCCGATAAAGTAAAAAAAACCAATCCGATAACACTTAAAACTGCATTGCGGTTATATGCTTTTATTATTACTTTTTTATTATTCACCGGTTCAAGCGATTCCTGATGTTGGATAATTTTTTCGGAGGAATATCCCAACTCTTTGTTGGCATCCAGCTTCACAAATTCTCGGCTAATATCATTGTTTCCTTTGGCTAAGACGGCAATTTTAACTTTTTCTACTTTATTTTCTTCCTTTTTTCTTTTCTTGGGTTTGTGATTTATGACAACTTTTGGAGGTTTCTCAACGGCAGGTAATGTTTTATTGATTGATAGAAGAGTTTCAATTTGAACCGGTGTTGTCGTATTTTTATCTTTATTATCAGCTTGTTGCTCCAACGGTTTATCCATTAGCTGTTCAGATGCAATGGGCGTAGTAGTGGTAGCTGTCAAAATGGACGGCGAAGGGATAAGTAATTTGTCGCCTTTTAAGGTTAAGACATTAGACAATACAGTATCGAATGACCGGCAGTCAACATTTGAAATCATTTGTACCTTAACATTATAATCAGCCGTCGGATTTGTGAGTTGTAAAGTTGTATCTGTTTTATCTTTTACCGCTTCATCATTTATCAGCCATTGATACTTGGGTGCAGTTCCGGAATTCCAAGATTGTGCGTTAAGGTTCACAACTGTCCCCGAGTAAACCGTCGTATTTGTTGAAAATGTAAGCAAAACAGCGGGTTTTACCGATGGATTAACTTTAATCGTTACCGGATTGGTAAAAACGGATTTATTACAATTTTCAAAAACACATCGAAAACTGATATTATTTTCCGCATATCGTAATTCAGAAGTTGTAAAAGAAGCCTCTGTGTCGGAAGTATATACTGTTACTGAAAAAGGGACATCGGAAAATTCAATAGCATTAGCCTTTTTTCGTTGCCATTTTGCCGTCATATGCCCTATTCCGACCGCTTTTGCGGTAAGAGTAAGCTGCTGCCCTTCACAAATAATATTAGCCGGCATAGAGCTTTTCACTTCCGATGCAATAGTAGGGTTAATACAAGGCGGCGGTGTTTTAGAAGGGGATAAAGAAGCGTTTAATATAACCAAATCTGATATTGAATTGGGCAAACAAGTGATTTTATCAGCGTCAAGGGCTAAGGTCAATAGCGAAGTTGGCAAAAAAGGCATACAGTAAATTTGATTATTATAACATTCCACAATTTGAATACCTCTTGGCAAACTATTCAAATGTGATAATTGATTGGTATGACAAATCAAATAGCGTAACTCGCTTGGCAAATCAGGTAAATTGGCAATCCGATTTTCAGAACACGTCAGAAAACGCAAACTATTGGGTAAGATGGGCAAATCTGTCAGTAGATTTTTGGAACACGTCAGATCTGCCAAAGTTTTTGGCAAAGTTGGTAAGGTTCGTAATTTATTTTTAGAACAATACAAAATTTTTAAGCTGCTCGGTAAAGTCGGCAAAAAAGAAAGGTTATTGCTCGAACAATCCAAATGCTGAAGCGATAAAAACCCCACAATACCCGTCAAATCGGTGATATCACTATATTCAACGTTCAAATAAGTTACACTTTTTGCAGCAGCAGTCAGGTTATTAGCACTATCAACACACGTAGAGCAACTTGTGCGAATCGCTTTAGCGAATTTTTCGTCGGGAATATTTTGCCCAAAAAGGTCTGTTTGAATCAGAAAAATGAAAATTGTCAGATATCGGGGCAGGCAACTACCCACACCACAGCAACGGCGAGTTAAATGTTTGTTTTCCATAGTAGTCAATACTTAATACATCAATAAAAAAAGAGTGCACTTTGAAAGGGCTATGTGATGGGTGTTTTCTCAGATTGTATAAAAATCATCTTATTCATTGAAAAATTTCATAAAAATAAAAAATATCTCACCACTTATCAATAACTCAAAATGACTATTTTAAGCATACGGAATTAATATACGGCGTAAGGATAAATTTAAAATAAGTATTCAGGAACCCAAATATCCCATCTATCCGGTAAGGATTTTTTGGACAACATACCTACAAACAAACATTTTTCTTATTTCGCTTATAAAATACTTTATTCTATTCGTACAGAATTTTAGACCGTTGAGCGATTTTTTGCCAATTTTTTATTTTAATGTTTCATTTTACACTTAAAGTACTTATTTTTGTCAGGAAAGAGTGAAAGTTCATGATATAATAAAAACTGTAAAACAGAAATCCAAATGAAAGAATCTATCAAAATTGTTATCACTCCATTATTATAGCTTGACTTTCCGAGACGTTTTTGTTGTTATCATATGCATAATAATAAAAACAGCTATTTCAAAACGGGTTCAATGCTTTTTCATCACGGCGATGGAAAAGCATTTTTTTTTATTTAATTTGATCATTTTGTATAATTGCGCCGGAAAATGAATAAAATATTCAAAAAACCAAATGAATACTTTAAATTTGCCTGTTCTAAAAATAAAATGTCTGTTTGAACTGTTAATTAGTGTTATCTGTTTTAAAAAAAACATAGATACATCATAAGATAAACATACTTATAAAGTATATCAGCGAAATGTTAGATAAAATAAAAGCGTTTTGGGAGAATAAAGTCTTGTTAACCATCGGAAATATTTTCCGTCCGGTAAGACGATTTTTAGCTGGATTGTTAGAACCTTTTGGCAACTTACTACAACCGTATAAAGAAAAATTTGATTCAAATTGGGCAGCTTTTGCGGCTGAGAATCCTCGTATATCATTGTGGATAAGACGTGGAACCAAACTGGCGGCGGGGTTCTATGCTCTTTATTTCGTCTTTGCAATAGGACTTTTTGGTGAAATGCCGACAGTTGAAGAGTTGCGTTCTTTACAAACTTTGAATACTTCAGAGGTGTTGACTGCTGACAGTGTGCTTATTGGAAAATTTTATAAAGAAAATAGGAAAGATATTAGTTTTGAAGAATTGCCCAAACACGTTGTTGAAGCATTGGTAGCGACTGAAGATGAACGGTATTGGGAGCATGACGGGATAGATTACCGCAGTTTCGGTCGCGTTGTTTATCGTTCTATACTGAGGGGGGACGAATCCGGGGGCGGTGGCTCCACCATTTCACAACAATTAGCAAAAAACCTTTACGGACGCAACCACTACCTGTTTTTGAGTACCCCTATCAATAAAATTCGCGAAATGCTCATTGCCCGTCGGTTAGAACGAGCTTACGACAAAAAAAATCTGTTGGTTTTTTATCTGAATACCGTGCCTTTCGGCGGGAATGTTTTCGGTATTGAAATGGCCGCTAAAAGGTTTTTTAACAAAGCAGCCATAGATTTGAAGATTGAAGAAGGTGCAGTCATAATCGGCATGCTCAAAGCCAATACCATTTACAACCCTCGTAAGAACCTTCAAAAATCTTTTGAAAGACGGAATGTGGTGTTAAAACAAATGTTAGCGAATAATTTTTTGACCCAAAAAGCATATGACTCTTTAAAGACGCTTCCTGTGGCTTTAAATTACCAGCCTGTTTTGAGCCGTGACAACATGGCACCTTATTTTAAGGATTATTTGCGAACGTTAGCACCCAAAATGCTCGAAGGTTTAAAAAAAGAAGATGGGTCACCTTATGATATTTATCAGGATGGCTTAAAAATATACACCTCTGTTGATTCTAAAATGCAAGTAATGGCAGAGGAGGCAGTGACCGAACGAATGTCGAAACTCCAAAAGCAGTTTGATGAACATTGGAGCGGTGGGAAATGGTGGGGCGACGACAAATGGCTCGAAAATGCGATGAAAAACTCCGAGCGATGGAAACGGTTGGCGGCAGATGGTTGGAATGAGAAAAAAATTCACAGTCATTTCACGAATACAAAAATTTCGGTGACCCTTTTTGCCTGGGACAACGGCAAGCCCAGTGAAGATGAACGTACCATTACGCCTTTGGATTCGATAAAATACTATTTCAGGCAACTCAATACCGGTTTTATGGTTATGGATGCCAAAACCGGATTAGTCAAAGCATGGGTGGGAGGAACTGATTTTAACTTCTTTCAGTATGACCATGTCCGCTCTCGCCGCCAAGTTGGCTCAACCTTCAAGCCAATCGTTTACACCAAGGCTATTCAATCCGGCATCAGCCCATGTGAATATATTTCCAATGCCCTTACTGCCTATATGTCAGATGGAACAACTAAGAGTGGTTATGATGTTTCTAAAGAAGAAAAAGAAAGTGGAAAAGCATGGATACCACATAATTCTGATGACGAAGGTTATAGTGGCGCTTATTCGCTTGAAGGAGCTTTGACTAACTCGGTGAACGTTGTGTCAGCTAATCTGATTTCACGAATTGGCTACCGGCAAGTACAAGAATTGGCAAAAAATATGGGTGTAACGAGCGACATGCAGAATGATATGTCTATTGCACTCGGTACGGCAGATATATCTCTTTTTGATATGATGAAGGTATATGGCACTTTTGCGGCAAGAGGCCGTCGACCCGAACCTACTACCGTTTTGTATGTCACCACCCGCGATGGCAAAATCATCGCCGATTTCAGGAAAGATATTAATCCGGCTAAATGGCCTCAAATATTAACTACTGACCACGCCGATATCATGACCCGTATGATGCAATCCGTTGTTAAAGAAGGAACTGCTGAACGTTTGCGGCGCACTTATGACCTCAAAAACGATATGGCTGGTAAAACGGGTACTACGCAAAGCCAAGCCGATGGCTGGTTTATGGGATATACTCCTAATTTGGTGGTTGGCGCATGGGTAGGCGGCATCACTCCCGCTGTACGTTTCAGAAATATTGATTTAGGCCAAGGTGCTAATATGGCTTTGCCTATTTGCGCTATTTTCTTAAAAAAAGTGTATAGTACGCCTCAATTTGCGGCATTGAAAGATGAAAAGTTTCCGCAACCGGCTAAATGGATAATTGATTCAATGGATTGTTCCCATAGGATATTTTACGATGACGACAGTTCCGAAGACGCTGTACTTTCCGATTCTCTTCAGCAGCTTTCTCCTGACCTTTTAAATCCAGCCGGTCAACCCGACCAAAAGCTTAACGAAAACCACGATTTGAGGGATGGACAGGATGGAGGGAATTCATCCGGAAAATCCAAAAAACAGGAACACTCTGATGATGCACTACCTTCAGTCAAACCGGAAGTGAAAAGCGATCAGAAAAAAACACCACCGAGACTATTACCACCGTCTAAAAATGGCAATATAAATAATTAATAATTCAAATATATTGCAACAGGCTGTCTCAAACATGTGAGGCAGCCTGTTGTGTATTTCATAAAACCATTGAAAAAAAACTGGAGTTATTTGAATCGCCGGCGAACGAGTTTAATAAATGATTTTGCTTGTTTTTTGCGGTCTTCGTTTGCGTTCCAATGATATTTCACAGCTAATGAAATCAAAAAACCTTTAGCTGTATCAAAACCACTTGAATTGTTCAAATCTTTTACTACCTCGTCAAATACCGTTTTATTACCACCAAAAAGCTCATTTTGAGTCAGCAAACGATCGTTGAAACCAAAAGCTTTACTCAAATCAGCGATAGGCGTGTTCGCCAATTTATCAGACAATTCTTTTCCGGCGCTTTCTTCAAAAAGAGCCTCTATATCAGCCGGTACATGTCCGGTATGAGATGCCTGACTCATGTGGGCGGGCTTAGGTTGTTCTACTTTGGGCGGTGGTGGCGTAGGCGTTGGAGGAGGCATGTACGGTGACCGCTCAACCACTTTTGGTGCTTCATATACCGGCTGTTTAGGTTGCTCTATAACAACAGGTTTAGGTTGTTCAATAGGCGGTGGTGGTGCGGGAGCTTTATATACCTCAGTTCTCGGGGGCGGTGGTGGGGTGACAACCGGTTGATGAGCAGTCGGCTTAGCGGCAGCGGATACTGAGAGGGTACTTGAGCTATCAATAACCGCTTCATACAATTGGCGAACATAGCTTAACATGAGGTCGCGTTCAATCGTCGAGATATTTTTTTCATCAGAGCTCAACGTTTTATAGAGCGAAATAATTTTTTCGAGAAGTATTTTGGTTTGTGGCAGATTCATAACTTAATGGCTGTCTGTTTTATAAACTTTTGAATGATAATACGATAACATGAACAATGACTGCATTTTACCAAGGCTCTTATAAAATGAGGCTTGAAAAAAGAGCATAAAATTAATCTTTAAATTACTTTTGCAATAGCATTAGGAAAATGAATGTTCAAATTTAATAATTTTTATCAGACATTTTGTCAACATCTATATTCTTCTTTCATTATTCATCAATCATTGCATGTTTCTTGAACCACATTTTAAAGGTCAGCGTAGCGGTTGGATAGAAGTCATCTGCGGCTCAATGTTTTCGGGTAAAACGGAAGAACTCATCCGTCGCCTTAAACGAGCTAAAATTGCGAACCAAAAAGTAGAAATTTTCAAACCAAAGGTAGATACCCGTTATGATGAAGTCAAAGTTGTTTCTCACGATGCCAATGCAATTTTAGCTACCCCTTTGGAACATTCCTCTAAGTTATTGGAATATACAGTTAAAAACGATTCTTATGGAGAAGGCGTCAATGTTATTGGCATTGATGAGGCGCAATTTTTTGATAAAGACCTCACAGATGTGTGTCAAAAATTAGCATTAAAAGGTATTCGGGTTATTATTGCGGGCTTGGATATGGATTATCGGGGTGAGCCTTTCGGGCCCATTCCTCAATTATTGGCTGTGGCAGAATATATCACGAAGGTACATGCCATTTGTACCCATTGTGGCAATCTGGCGACACATTCATATCGGAAAATAGCCAATAACCAACAGGTAATGCTGGGAGAAAAAGATACTTACGAGCCGCGCTGTCGAACATGTTATGCCATGGGAAATATTTTGGATCTGCATTAATCTTTTTAAATTATCAAAATAATTGATAGAAGAACAGCGATACTGAGAGCCAGTATCGCTGTATTTTTTTGTTGGTTTCGTTTTACCCGACGATACTATTGTCTCTTGCAAAAGCTTTAGCGTACATCAGAGCACCTCCAGCTAAACCTAAATCCTTAAGTAAGTTTCCAGCGGCGGTTTCATACATATTTAGCCCCGGTGCATGGATTAAGAAAACATATAACAGTAACATCAATGCGCAAAGCATTGCGGCGAGTTTGTCCCATTTTCCCAAAATGACACTGGCAACAAATGCCAACTCTGCGATTCCTGTCAAATAAACCCAAAAAGCACCTCCCGCAACGGGTACTATATCCATCATTTTATCAGCATTTATAAAATGTATTATTCCAAAAGCTGCAAAAGGAATGATGAAAAGCCATTTTCCAAGATTATTAATACTGTTTAACATAATTGAATGATTTGGTTGTGAAAAAATGATTTTACATTTTTTTAGCGTTTTTAATACACGTACTAAGATAATATTTTTTTATTATTAATGCTCTATATTTTGCTAATTTCTCAAAAAAAAGAATAAAATTTTTTGTAATAATATATTTATCACGAATAAATTTTATCAAAATGGATAAAGACAAATTACCCACAATCCTCAAAACATAAAGATTTCGAACAAAAAAAAGGCTGCACTTTGTGAGTACAACCCCATATTTTTGAAATTTTTGATTAACCTACAACGCTGTTATCACGAGCAAATCCACTTGCATACATGAGTGCACCACCGGCTAAGCCAATATCTTTTAATAAACTACCAGTAGCCATCTGATCGCCTTTCATAGCGCCGGGAAGATGTAATAGAACAACGAACAGAATAAGTAATAGCGCTAAAAGCAATGCTGCTAACTTATCCATTTTACCTAAAATAACGCTGATACCAAAAGCAATCATGGCTAATCCCGTAATATAAACCCAAATAGAGCCTCCGGGAATGGGCACCATACCGCCCATTTTATCACCTGCCATGAGGTGCATGATTCCAAAACCAACAAAAGGGACTATAAAAAGCCATTTGCCAAGAGAAGTAATACTTTTTAACATAACAAAAAAGATTTGATTGTGTAAAAAAATGGTTTTCGCCTGAACTTAACGTTTAAACATTAAATTCAATGCTAAATTACTATTATTTTTAATTACACAAAGATTTATTCTATTTTATTTGTCAATAATGAAATAAAAAATTGATTTTAGCCCTTTACTAAAAATATAATTTATTCGAAGGCAGTATGAATTTTATTATTTTGCCCCCTTTGTTGTCTATCTAAAAAGAAGTTCTCAACTTTGCAGTATGACAAAAGGAAAATTCTACCTCATTCCCACACCTCTCGGTGAAGAGGCACTGCATACTATCCCTCCCTATGTGGTGGAAATTATTCATTCGCTCGATATTTTTATAGCGGAACGAGCCAAAACAGCCCGGCATTTTATCAAAGCCACCCAACCGCCTTATCCGCTCAGTAGTATCACAGTTTTTGAGATAGACAACACTACACAAAGTATTGATTTTCAAGAAATTAAGCCCTTATTAGATGCCGGAAAGAATGTAGGTCTGATGTCGGAAGCGGGTTGTCCGGGCGTGGCTGACCCCGGAGCCCAGATTATCGCATGGGCACATAGTCAAGGCATAGAAATCATGCCTTTGGTGGGTCCCTCTTCAATTCTTTTAGCCCTAATGGCTTCCGGTATGAATGGGCAATCTTTTACTTTTCACGGCTATCTATCTGCCAAAAGAGAGGAATTAAGCAAGGATTTAAAACGCATGGAAGAATTGGCTCAAAAAAATCGGCAAACACAGATTTTCATTGAAACGCCTTATAGAAACCGACAAATGATTGAAACAGCTTTGGTAATACTTTCGGCACAGACAAAATTTTGTATCGCTGCCGATATTAGCCTACCCCCTCAGTATATTGTTACTAAAACGATAGCGGATTGGAAAAAAACAGCTATTCCGGACTTGCACAAAAAGGCAACAATTTTTCTAATCGGTTGATAACTAATAGGTTGCGGCACATATTTTGTTTATAGTTACAAAAGCTGAAATATTTAAAACTATTTGAGCAAAATGCTATCACTTTTACTCAACCGAAAAGCGGCTGTTCTCATCTGAGACAGCCGCTTTTTTTATCTGATTGAGGTGTTTGGGTTGTGAACTGTATTGACTGAAATATTGTTTTCTGTAGTCAATTTTTTATTTTATATTTGTAAAAAAGAATCAAAAATGAGTGCTTCTGTTTCTGCTCAAGATCAAATTGCTGCTTTAATAGCAGATACTATGCCCAATACACTCACTGATCTCGTATAGATTTTTTAGGATATTTTGCCATAGGTATGAGAGTTATTCAAATTATCAAAAAATTTTCCGAATTATCATTATTTCTTTCTCCATGATATATACTGAGGGGGGACTCTATGGGCAGAGAATAGCGTTTGTCATCATCGCCTCTTCGGTAAATTTAAAGCTATTTCCCACCACTTAATGCCTTTATTCTTTGAGTCGCTTGTTCACCAATCGGCGTTTTGCCTCCTATTTCAGCCGCTTTTTGATAGGCTGTGATGGCTTTTTCGGTTTGTTTGGCTTGCTCTAAACCCGAAGCCAAAGCCAACCATGTTTTTGCCGACTGCGGATACACTCTGGTTACAAGGTCAAAAACATAGAGCGCATTTTGCATCTGATTGCGGATTATAAGGTCGTTCCCTGATTGGAGCAATTTGGCTTCCAAATTATAAAAACGATAGCGAGAGTCCTTTGACAAACGCATGGTTTCTGACTCAATCATTGCCATTTTACCCGATTGAAACAAATCCCGAAGATGTGCCATGGGGTCTAAAATAAAATCTTTATCGGCAAAGTTGAGGGCAGTTTCCAACACAGGGTCACGATTCGTTTGATAGTCTTTAAAAGACATTTCGGCGGCAATATTCGGGGCGAGCCAATCATCATTTTCCCATTGTGGTTTGTCTTGCCACCACGCAAAGGACAATGCTACACCTAATTTAGATTTTGGCAATTCCACGCCGCGGTTGTCGCCATAAAAATTAATGTTTTCACTGGTCGGTTCTCCGACAAATATCGCATTGGTGTAGTTATGCAATTCATTCACCAAGTTCTGACAAGCTGAAAATGTACGCCGCCCTAAAATCACAAATAACTTTCCTTTTTGATTGATTTTTGATTTGATAATACCGGTTACAATCGGTTTGTTTTTATAATTATTACCACCGCCGTTCAAGCGCACGTCTAAAACGAGTTTTTCAACATCATTTTTTTCAATAAAATCAAATAAACGGGCATAAAAAGCGGGTATTGCCTCCGAAGGGTCATCTTGGATTTGGCTATGCCGCACGTACACCGTTTTACTTTCAGGCAGATATTCGTAGAAATAAATTTTATCCAAATCTTTTAAATACAAAGGCGTTTTATCACTTGCCCGCGCATCAAGCCAAAGGCTATCAGCTTTGATATAGCCGTATTGCATAGTCGCTTTAAAAGACTCTTTGGCTTCAAAAATCTCGTCAAAGGTTTTACCGTCTTTCTCCAATGTGAATTTGATTTTGTTGGTCAAGGTAGGAATCACCTTTTGGGCATGGAGTATTTCGGGAATGCGAAGATAAAACGACGCATGGCTTTTAAAATACTGGTCATTCTCGGACGGCACAACGGGGTAAATAGCTTTTAACACGTCATTTATGGGCATATCCCCGATTTTCAACACCTTTGCGCCCAATGCTTGCGGATAGTCGCGGGTAACAGCTTGGAGGTAAATGCTATCGCTGAACGCATAAAAATTAACGGGTAAGCGCCGAAAAGGCACTATTTTATTATCGAAATACACATCCGTATGCCCGTATTGAAACAAGGCGACGATTCGGCTAAAACCCGTAACAATTTCGTGTGGCTGTAATGAGGGAATTGTTTGATATAATTTTTCAACCTCTTCATCGAACGCCTCAGCTGTTACTTTTTTGAAAAGAAAAGGATAATCTTTATGAACTGTCGTTTGCAAAAAACGCAAATCTGATTGCCAATCCGAAGCGGATATTTGAGCCTTTAGCATGGAGGCAATTAAAAAGAAGCTGATTAAAATTGTAATAGGCTTTTTCATGATGTGTGGTTTTTTATGATTGTATCGCTGAATTACTTATTTCCGCTCGGATTTAGAAATATGACTCAACAGCTGGTGTTTAGGTTACATCTGAAAAAAATTAACATCCATTTCTCATTTTGTAGCAACATTTTCATTTATTTTGTCAAGTACTTATTAAGCAAAAAAATGGAAAATGAGCAAAGCATCAAAAGAAATAGCCCGCCACCTCCGAGAAGCGCACTTTGGTAACAACTGGTGCGATAATTTTCTGAAACAAGAATTGTCAACAATTACTTGGCAACAGGCCATTACCAAACCGATTCCCGACGCTAATAGCATAGCCGAATTAGTATTCCACCTCAATTTTTACTTGGATTATGTTCATCGGAACATCAAAAATGACTTTCTTAAATTTGAACAAGAAGACACGTTCAAGATGCCCCCTATTCAATCAGAAGCAGATTGGCAAAATTTATTGCAAAAAACGTGGGACGACGCCGACGCTTTTGCCCAAACGATTGAAAAAATACCGGCTAACCAGCTTTATGTGGTCATTCCACCGAGAAATAACAGTTTTTATAAAAACCTGCATGGCATAGTGGAACATACACACTATCATTTGGGGCAGATAATATTGTTTAAGAAGTTGCTGTAAAAAATAATATGGCGCAACCTTTTTAAGGATGAAGTGACTTTACTAAAAAACTAACAATTATGAAAAATAAATTAACTCAATCTATTCAGCTCTTGTTGTTTATCAACCTGTTATGCTTCTCAAGTCAAGTGCTTTCACAAGCCATTCGGATTCCACAAAATCAAAATTTACGCACCCGCGCCGGGCGGACTGTGGGGGTTACGGCTATTGACATCAGTTGGAATGCGCCGAGCGTCAGAGGACGGGAGGGTAATATCTGGGGAACGAGTGTCGTGCCTTTTGGCTTCACCGTTTTGGGATTTGGCTCCAATGTCGAATCACCTTGGCGAGCAGGTGCAGATGAATGTACCACGATGTCATTTTCGACAGATGTGACCATCAATGGCCAACCTTTGGCGGCAGGTAAATATGCTTTTTTTATTGCCGTTTACGCTGATTCTTGCGTTTTGATTTTCAATAAAAACACGTCCGCATGGGGGAGTTATTTTTATGACAAATCCCAAGACGTGTTGCGGGTTCCTACGATTCAAGCAAAGTATCAAGCATCATCGCAAGAGCTACTGACCTATACGTTTGATAAACAAACCAATGAAGGCGTCGAAGTCGCCTTAGTTTGGGAAAAGTGGAAAATTTCATTTGCAGTCGGTGTCGATACTAAAAAAACAGTATTGGCAGATATTAAACGACAAATGAGTGGCGCTTTGGGTTTTGACCCGCCCAGCCTCGCCACGGCAGCCAATTGGTGCTTACAAAACAATGTCAATCTGGAAGAAGCACTCAATTGGGCAAATTCGGCTGTAAACCCAAATTTGGGTGGTTTAAAAACTTTTTTCGCCCTTTCGACCCAATCAGCTTTACTTGAGAAATTAGGCAAAAAGGCTGAAGCGGATGAAACAATGAAATCAGCCCTTGAAAATGCTTCCGTTATAGAAATGCACCAATACGGCCGCCAACTACTAAGTCAGAAAAAAGCAAAAGAAGCCATGGCCGTTTTTGAGCAAAACTATAAAAAGCATAACGGTGCGTGGCCCACAAACGTCGGTATGATGCGGGGTTATTCTGCTACGGGTAATTTGAAAAAAGCATTAGAACACGCTAAAGCCGCCCTCCCCCAAGCCCCGGATGATATCAATAAAAAATCTCTCTCAGATGCCATTAAAAAATTAGAAGAAGGGAAAACGCTCTAAAAAATGACTTTCAAACTGTCCAACAGGTTAGACAAATTTAAGTACACCATAATGAATCATGGACCAATACCAGATTGAAAAACAAGAGTTTGCCGCCCAGTTTTTTTAGAAGTGACTAAGAGTAAACTGCCTTTTACATCAGGGTCTGCCGTGCAATTGCCTGACTTGGCAAAACTGGTCTTGTTGTAACTCGTTGCTTTTATATCTATAAATTCACCGACATATTCCTCCATGCCTGCTCCCCTACTGGTTCTATCTATTGTAAAAAAGAGTTTGCGTGGCGTTAAAGTAGTATCATAGTAACCGTAAATTGGATTTAGGGAATACAATGAATTGGGATTATTGACCAAGCCATTGCTGCAAGTGGTTTTTTCAAAAGAACCTCCATTAAGCGATATGATATATTTATATTTTTTAGTGGCGGGATCAATTAGTAAACTATCTGATTTTTGACCAAACCAAAGGCAATAATCTGTATTAATTGGGCTCACCCAGGCTCTATTAATACTGGAGGGATAGACAGAAACCAGTGTCGGAAAAATAATCTCAGGCATAATGGGTGAAACGAAATTGGGGTTTTTAAGATAATAATCCTTAGAATTGACTATGAAATCAAAGGCAACTTCATCTGAACAATCAAGGTCTTGAATTTTTAATTTGGTAGAACCCGATACATTTTTAGGTATTTTAATCACCATCCCTTCATTTTCTACAAACCTTTTAGCACTGTCGCTGACGATAACATTGCCAAAAGAAATGGTTTTACCCAAAAGCGAACTGGCAGGTTTGGCGCGTATCAATATTTCATATTCCGCAGGGTTGTTATCGGACGAAATGGTGATTGTGCCAACAGGGTCGCATTTCGGATTGCAGGCTGCAAAAAGATACATCATACACGACACTGCAATAAGGCAAGAAATAAGGCTGAATAAGTTTTTCATTGTCTCATATTTTTGGAGTGGTTTAAAAATCTTGTTTTAAATTATTGATACAGAGCGTTATTTTTTCTTCCAAAATGGGCATCATCACTGTCAGGCGCGAGTACGGTTCTTTGGAGGCTTGAGTGGCTTTTTTCTGAGCTTCCGATCTGCCCAATTTACCGGTGGCATATTTTTTAATGGTTTCATTGACTGTAAACTCTACAGGGTAAACTGTTTTGTCGTGTACATCACTCAAAATATAGTTGTAAGTAGCTGCCAATTCCTGTTTTACTGAGGGGTCATTCCAATAGTGTTGAACCGCCGTCAAATGTGCGTCTTGTTGCGTCAACACTATATCTCTGGCTGAATTGTAAGCGTCTATTTTACTGTTGAATTTATTGATGGATTCCGGATTGATAAAATAATGCGACACCCTATCGGGCAAAAGCATATCCTTTAAATTATAGAGAGCATCCAAATATTGCCGCAAACCAGCCGAAATACTTTGAAAATGCTTTTGTTTTTGCAAAAAACGCTCGTCTTTGGCTTCTATCAACTGCCGCATGGTTTGTTGCAATTCTATTTCAAGTTTTCTGATAATATTGTCTTTTTCTTGAACAACGGATTTTGACGCCACGCTTTGTTGATTGGCTTCTGCCTTTATCAACTGAATGCGTTGTTCGTAAAACATAATGGTATCCAACATTTCTTTTTGAAGATTTCGCACTTGCCTTAGACTCAAATTGTATTTAGATTGAAGTGATTTAACTTTATCATTCAATTCTACAACCTTTGTTTTCAAGGCTTGATTTTGTTGCGAACACAATAGAATTTCAACATTGTTTGAAGGCGGAATCTCCACAAGACCTTCCATTGGTCTAAGCAATTGCCGATTGTCAATGCCGGTTAAAGTTAATCTGACAAATTTTTGATTCGACTGGTTTACATAAAGCGTAAATGAGCCATCCGGTTCGGTAATATCGTAATCGTCTTTACCGACTCCCACTGATATATTAGGAATACCAATCGTTTTGCCATTGACCATTTCAACTACGCGTCCATGCACTTCTATACCCCCACCTTGTTGTGCTGCGACTACATGAGTGATTAAGGCGCAAAAGAGGCAAAGGAATCGTGTATAAGATTGAATAACCATAGCTGTAAATTTTAGGGTTACTATTTTAATAAACTTTTAATTGTTTTAATACTGTGTCATTAACTCTAATTGGACGACTTAAGACCTCCTTATCATTGGCTTTAATGCTTAACTCGATGTGTGTATCGGCTAAATTTTTAGGTAAATCCACTGAATATTCACCATTAATATTAGTTGATGCTTTGGCTAAACCATTGCCGAAATCCAATGTGTAATTTTTTGCAGGTTTCAAATCATAGTGGACGACGCGTCCTCGAAAACTAATCGTTTGCAATTGAGCTATCGCTTTTAAGGTTTTGAGGCGGTCTTCATCGGTTATCTGTTGGTTCACTAAACTGTAAAAAGTAGTATCTTCTAACTGAACGCTGAGTTTTTTTTCTTTCAAATCAGGCGATAATCCTTTCAAATATACCTTGCCGTCAGGTCTAAGCCTGAGCGTTTTTTCCTCTGAACCTTCCATTTTTATCTTCACTTTACCCCCCTCAGTATAAGGGCTTTCATTGCCGGATTTGACCACTATAATTTCTAAATCAAATAATTTTGACAGTTGTTCTTTTTCTTGCGCTCCAGAATTTTCTTTTTTGTTTATAAATAAATAAAGAAAAACGGTTAACAAAATAGCTAAACTGAGTCCAATTCCTACGTTTTTCAAGTATTTACTGCCAAATAGCGTACTAAATTCAGGCGTTTGAATTTGAGAATGCTCGAGCTTATGTTCAGCAATTTTATCAAGAATATACAGAAGCCCATTAACAAGCTGGGAGCGTTTTTGAGTCCGCACCGAATAGTCCTCTATGCCCGTAATTTCTAATTTCAGATAATCTTCATAGCTTGCAGAAAGTACAATCACTTGATTATACAAGTAGGTGTCTTTAGTCTCCTTTTTCAATAAGTCAATCGCTTCTTTCAAACGATTATCTTCAATTAACTCAATAATAATCTCTTTTTTCATATATTTCGCTATATCCAAATTCTTTAATTGACTAAGTTAAAACAAAGATCTCACACCCAACGAAAAGCCTGAATAACTCTCCCGAACCAATTTGACAGAGCGCAAATTGCTCTCGAACATGAGGGGCAATTGTGAGCTCAAAACAATACTAAACTGAGGGGTCGGTTGAAAAAATAGCCCACCTGAGCCAAATAAGGCTTGACTGAGGCGGTACAATCGACTATCAGCAAATTGTTGTAAAGACATGCCATAATTCAACCCTACAAATACAAATAACTGGTCTTCCCATGCCTTAATGACCACCGTTGAACTCAAGGCAGGAACGTGTTTTGTCCGCTTATTTTCATCATTTTTGAAGCGCGTTGCCCAATCCGCTTGAAAAAAATAATAAATATTTTCACCCGACTGCAAATAATAAGTAGCGGTTAAACCTGCTTGAGTGCTTTGCGATTCAAGCTGAACCCTTTCAATTTCTGTACTGGATCGCTTATTTTGAGGAAATTGCACCGTACCTTGCACAGTCAATTCAGGTATATTCTTAAAAGGCATTGTCCGCACCCGCAAGCCGATGGCTGTCAAACCTCGATAACTCGTCCCGTCAACCGTTTCATTACCAAAAACGCGCAATGGAGAACTTCTCGCCCCTTCATCCAAGCGAACATGGTTATATTTCAATTCTACGCCCAAATCCCAAGTTTTATTTTTTGAAAAACCATAGGAAGCCCGCAAGAGGTGTTCAGCCCGAGTAAATCTTTTTCTATCCACAAAAAAGCCTGTTAGATTGTCTGGTCTAAATTGTTTTGACTCAATCCAGTAAGAATTGAGGCTATTGAGCACATTTATTTCAACAGCATTGCGCTCTAAAATAACGGGCGAAAGACCGGTAAAAAAAGTAGGCTCTTCTTTGGTTTGTTGCGCCTGAAGGTGTGGAAATGCGCAAATATAAGCGCAGGATATGAGTCCGAGCAAGGTTGATTTTGTCATCATTTATGGTATTTTTTGAGATAATTATTTTTGTAGTCAGTATTAAGAAAAAGTTGGACTGGAAGATTGGGTAATCATTTTTTAGGGTAAAAATTCAATTTAATTGTCAAAAACATTATATCTCAATTAGGCTAATAGCTATCAAATTAAAGTGTTTATTTTGATAATTCCAAACTTAATTTTTACAATTATTTTATTTTTATTTATTTATTCAAAATATAAATTCACTAAACTACTGTCTACGAAAAAAAGGTAATATTAAAAAGGAGTACTCAAATTGCCTATAAACAATTTGTGAAAAGGAAAAATAAACAATCTGCAGTACTCTTGTGGGCAAAAGTAATTCAAAAAGCGACAATATTTGCCCCT